>NZ_JBQQBX010000020.1:0-174580 GCF_052245475.1 Streptomyces sp. 7N604
CTGAACGAACCGCTTGGCCGCCTCCAACCGCAACCGCTCACGAAACGCCCGGCGTTCGGCGGTCAGCCCGCCGCCCTGCGCATACCTCATGGAGACGGCATACCGCAGGGATCACCAGCCGTCAGCCTCCAACGACACCACGCATTCAAGGTCAGTAGTGCCTAGCAGCTGGCCGAGTACGCCGAACTGCGGGCCCAAGGGGTGCCCCATGAACAGATCGCGGATCGCTTCGGCGTCAGCCGGTACGGCCTGTATCAGGCGATCACAAGGCATCGCGAGGCGCGGCTGAGGCTGTGTCCGCCATAGAGCTGGGCGGGGCCTGCCGCGATCGACGTCAGCGGTAGCCCTCGCCCTTCCAACTCCCCTGGATCACGCGACCAGGTGGGTGGAGCACCGCTGGGGGGGGGGCACTCCGTCTACGGGTGTGGCGTGTAGGGAGCGGCAACGGACCGTCAACGTTATCGAAGCGGTCCGGCTCTCCGGAGATACCCCCGAGATGCGGAGGGCCGGGCCGCCCATGTACGAACCCATGGCGACCGATTCGGGTCAGGGTCGCAGACAAGAGCATATGGGGCATGCAGCTCGATGTCCGGCCGCTCCGCGCCTTCGGCGGTTCTAACGGACTGGCCGAAGAAGCGGTAGCCGCGTACGTAGCCAAGTACGTCACCAAAGGCGCGGGTGCTGCCGGATCCGCCGGCGGCACCGACCACCGCCTCACCAGTGCCGAGGACATCGACCACGCACCCGTATCCCCGCACGTCCGCACGCTCATGCACACCTGCTGGCGCCTCGGCGGACTCCCCGAACTCGAACCGCTCCACCTGCGCGCCTGGGCTCACAGCCTCGGATACCGCGGCCACATCCTCACCAAGTCGCGCCGCTACTCCACCACGTATGCGGCATTACGAGCAGAGCGCGCGGCGCATGAACGCGCCGGAGCAGTACCCGCTCATGGCCTCGACACCGTCACGGAGGCGCGCTGGCGCTACGTCGGCTCAGGCCACACACGCGGCGCGGCACTCATCGCCGCTGGCATCGCGGATGATCTCGCCCGCAACAGGGAGATCGCGCGTGAGGCTCTCGGCGCGGCGGGTGATGCCACACGATGAGCCGCGATGAGACGAGCGGACCCACAAGCGAGCGGGAGAAAGCGGAGGAGGCTGCCGTACGCGCCTGGATCGAGCGGTACGTACGGGAGTCTCCCCCGCTCTCGGAAGATCAACTGCGCAGCATGGAGCAGATACTGGGGTTGACGCTCACTCGGCGGACCGCCACACCGGCGTGAGGAGGTCGACATCGAACACCTTGTTCCCCTTGCCTCCGGGGAGGGCGACGATTGCGTGAACGGCCTTCTTGATCAGTTCACGTCGCTGAGTGAGGGTCTTCGACTTCCAAGACTTCGCGATGTCCTCCCGAGCAGCCTCGGCTTCGGCCTTTCTTGCCAGGTGCTGTGCCTGGTCGGCACGTAGATCTTTGATTCGTACTTCGAGGGGCGGGAGGTTCCGAAAGAACGTCTCGTCATCCACGTCGCCGTCCTGCCATCGCTTCTCCAGCGCTTTGCGGCTCTGGATCGCGCGTTCCAGGGCGTCGCCCTTGTCCCACTCGGGTACGTCGCGCTGGGCTGCCTCGGCCTCTGCCTTGAGTTTGGCAATCACCAGCCTTTGGATGTACTTGTCCGTCTTGTCGCCGCGCTTGTAGGTCTTGTTGCAACCGCCGTCCACGGTCTTCTTGCACATGTAAGCGTGCTCGTACTTAAGCCAGTCGTTCGCCTTGATCCCGATCATCTTGTGGTTGCACACGGTCCCGTCCTCCAGCACGTTGCCGCATCGGAGGATGCCGGTCAGCAGGTACTTGTGAACCAGGCCTCCACGGGGCAAACCGCTTCCGCGCCCGCGTTCGCGGATCTTGGCTGTCACGGCGTACCACTCCTTGGGAGTGATGATCGGCTCCCACTCCCCGACGATCGGCTGATCGTCGCCGTCGCGGACAAGCTCACCCTTGATCTCCCGGTAGCCACAGAGTCGGGCATTCATCAGGACTTGCTTAACCGTCTGGTATTGGAAGGGATTGCCACGACTGGTGAGGAATCCGGCTTCCTTCCACCTCTTGGTGATCTCCGAGATGGAGGCTCCGGCGAGTACGTCATGCACTGCCTTGCGGATCGCCTCAGCCTCTTTGGGGCGAAGGGCGGTCATGTCGTCGTCCCAACCGAAGGGGCGCCACGCTGACACCGGCTGGCCGCGAATCGCCCTGCTGCGGTGGCTGTTCCGCGATCGGCGCTGCTTCTTGCGTGTCTCGCTGAGCGACATGGCGACTCCGACCAGACCCTTGATCTCGAACCCTTCGGCGTAGAGATCCTGCACCCCGTTTGAGTCGTGATAGACGCGACCCTCGTGGGAGGTGAACGCCTTCAGGTAGCGCTCCCAGTCGCTCGGGCGACGGTAAAGGCGGTCGTCGTTGACGGCCATGACGCCGTGGATCGGATAACCCTCGGGCGTGGTGCCCGTGGTGAGGTCCGTGAGCAGCTGCTCGAAGTCGTCTCGTACGACGGTCTCCTTGGACGCGCTCTTGTCGTTGTCCGTGTAGCGGTACACGACCAACCACCGGAAATTGTCGGCGGTCTCGGTCATGTCGCGGTGTTGGTCTTCGATGCCGTGGGCGTCCTTCACCCGCCCGTCGAAGGAGATCCGCGCGTAGCAGACAACGCACTTCAGGTCGGGGTCCGCCGCGAGCATCGCCCGGACCTCCTCGACCGAGGGCAGACCCTCGGGCACTCCGCGCAGCCTGCTGACGACCTCTTCCCGCTTCTCCATCTGGAGCCCTCCCCTGTCCGGTGGTCATCCGGTACGACCACGGTAGCGGATGGTGCGGTATCTATTGATGCTCTACGGCATGAAGATCTCGCATGACATCCGGCGCGAGCACGGCGGCGCGATGGACGAGGTGGAGGCGGACGCCGAGGCCGGGATGCGGCAGAAGTCGGAGGAGTTCGCGGCGGCGGGGAACCGCGTGTACCTGCCGATCGCGGACTGAGCGCGGCGCGAGCGGGGTCCGGGGCCGCGGCGGTGACGCCGTGCTCCGGGCCCGCTCAGTCGTCGGGGCCCGATCAGTCGTCGAGCGCGCCGAGGGCGTTCTTGGCGGCGGCGAGTGCGCCCTTGCTCATCGCGTCCGCGCCCGGCGCCTTCTTGCTGTCGAAGTCGCTGCCGTTGTAGGTCACCGTGACCAGTGCGTTGGCCTTGCGTACGACCACGACGGCCTCGCGGGTCTGCTGGCCGTCCTCCTTGGTGAGCTTCGTGCCGACGGAGGCCTCGTCCCCGAGGCCGGGCGCGGCCGTGGGCTGCTTCCGGTCGGCGTAGGCCGAGCGGGCCGCCTGGTCGGCCGGGGTGGTCTCGAAGGTCACGTCGAGCCAGCGGTAGTCGAATCCGTCCAGCGCGTGCCAGGAGCAGCCCGTACGGCGCTTGGGGTCGGCGGTGTTGAGCTCCGCGCCTGCCGTCTTCGCGCCCGGGACGAGTTCCTTCACCGTCTCTGCGGGGATGGCGGGGCAGGGGGCGGGCGGCTTGGCGATCGCCGGGGCGACGGCCGTGCTCCGCGGCGGGTTCGGGGCGCCTGCCGGCTCGGAGCCGGAGTCCGCGGCGGGGCGCGACGTCATGGCCCAGCCTGCGGTGGCGAGCACGGCAACCGGCAGCAGGCGGGCGGCCAGCGTGAGAGGGAGAGACGGCACGTCGGCGTTCGCTTCGGTCGTGAGGGGGCGACGGAACGAGACTGCCATATGAATCCGGTCACGAACAGACGCGCCGGGTACGCGTCACCGCACTCGGTGTGCGCGGGGCCCGCCACATCGGTTCGCGGCCGGTCACGTCGGCTCGTGCTCGGGGCCGCCGTAGTCCGGGCTCGTGTAGCCGGGGCTCTTGAAGGACGGGCGCTGTGAGGTCTCCTCCTCGGGGCCGCCCTCCGTGCTGAAGCCGGGGCGCGAATAGCCCAGTTGGGGCGTACGGCTCTGCAGGTCCGGGTCGCCGCCGTACGCGCCCTTGCCCCCGTACGCGCCCTCCCCGCTTCGCTTGGCCGGGGCCGCGGGGCCGGCCAGCGCCTCGCGGAGGAAGGGCAGCACGCCGCGCTCCAGCAGCGCCAGCCGCCATGCATCTCTGGCCCGGTCGAGCTCCACGGAGCGCTCGTCACGCGCCGACGCGCGCACCGAGCTCGAGCCGTTGCGCATGGCGGTGAGCAGCAGCCCGGCCATGGCTATGACGATGCCCGCGGCGGTCAGGGCCACGAAAACCCAGCCCGCGTTGATGAGCGGTCCCGCGGCGGGCTCGTCCGGGGCGACGGCGTGCAGCAGGTAGCCGATCAGCAGGAAGATCACGGCGGCGGTGCCGGCCAGCACCGGGGCGAGCACCGAGAAGATGGCCAGCAGGCCCGCGCCCGGGGCCTCCGCCGTCCCGCCCGCGACCGCGGCCAGCCCCATCCCACCTCTGCCGCCCTGCCCGATGCCGCCCTGGGCCTCCGTACGGGACGAGGTCGCGGGCGGCGCGTCCCGCAGTTCGTCGCGGAGTTTGACGTACTGCTGGTACTCGGCGGCGGCGCAGGCGGAGATGGCGGCGGAGGCGGCCAGCGCCATGGTGCGCAGCTGCTCGATGTTGAGCCGCCGGCCGATTGCGGCCAGATCCGGCCGCTGATTCGCCGTGCGCAGCGCCTCACCGAGGATCCGCTCGAACTCCGGGCGGTCCTCGGGAAGCAGATGCGGAGCGCTGTTCATGTGCATCCCCCGATGCTCCGTAGGCCTGCATGCCGACTCTCACCGGGCAGTTGGGCGGAAACGGAGGAGAGCCTGCTACGGATAAGCCGATGGTAGAGCGCTTCCGGCGCGGGGTGACAGGGTGTTTCCGGAAAATGCCCGAGCCGACGGCGCATTCACCTGCCCGTACGCCTGCCCCGAGATTCCTCAGTCAGCCAGGGGAAGTTGGACGACCAGCAGCTTTCCGGCCATCGTCACGCCGCCGTCCATGGCGATCGCGAGCCCGTCGGCGTACACATGCGGCCCCTGTACGTCGGGTCCCTCGTCGTCCTCGGCGTCCTCCGAGCCGACCTCGCCCAGGAGGTACGGGATGGGGCTGTGGCCGTGGACGATGCGCCGTCCGCCGTACCGCGACAGCAGCTCGTGCACGGCGTGCGGTCCGGCCTCGTCGTCGCGGAAGGCGAAGCGCTTGGTGAACTTGCGGAAGAGGTCCCAGCACTCGTCGGCGTCGTTGCGCTGCAGGATCTCGGTGACCTTGTCGTTGACGGCCTCGATCGAGTCGCCGTACTCGAGGTAGGCGGTGGTGTCGGAGTGCACGAGCAGATGCCCGTCCTCCTCGGCGACGGCGTCGAGCCGCGACATCCACTGCAGGTGGTGGTCCTCGAGGCGCTCCATGTCGGTGCGCTGGCCGCCGTTGAGCAGCCAGGCGGCCTGGAAGGAGGCGGTGCCCGCCCCCGAGTTGACGGGGGTGTCGCCGAACCGCTTGGCGCCGATGATCAGCAGCTCGTGATTGCCCATCAGGGCCTTGCAGTAGCCGCCGGCCGCCGCGGCCTCGGCCGACAGGCGCATGACGAGGTCGATGACGCCGACGCCGTCGGGGCCGCGGTCGGTGAAGTCGCCGAGGAACCAGAGCCGGGTGGTGCCCGCGGCCCAGTGGTCCTCGGCGTCGATCAGGCCCTGGGTGCGCAGCGCCTCGCGCAGCTCGTCGAGGTAGCCGTGGACGTCGCCCACGACGTAGAGCGGTCCGGGGCCGCCCTCGGCAGCGGCGGTGCCGTCCGCCTCGGTCCCGGCGACGGGGCTGAGGGCGAGGGTCGCTCCGTCGTCCGTGCCCTCGCGGCCGATGACCGGGAGGTCGCGCTCGGTCGGTGTGTGCTCGGGCGGGAGGTCCGTCGGGACCGAGGTGCGCGGGGCGGCGGGGGAGGCGTACCGGTGCGTGGGGGAGGCGTGCGGGGGCTCCGGGGATCCGTGCGGGGGCGCGGAAGGCATGCCGTGCGTGGGGGCGGGCGAAACCCCCGCCGTGGCCCCTACCGCGGGTCCCTGACCGGCCCCCTGAGTCATCGACCCCTCCACCTTCGCGCCTGGCGTGCACCGGTCGGACCCCTTCCCCTGCCCGGTGCGGGGGAACCCCGGCGAAACGAGCGGGAGAACCCCTGGTCGACGGGCGGTCCGCAGTGTCGTGCGCCCATCATAGGAATGCTGCTCGCGGGTTGTGACGCACCAGGGGGCTGTCAATCACGGCGGCGTCGGCGATCGCCGGGCTTTTCTCCCGAAATTGCCTGGTAGCGCCCTGTGGAGAGGACGCCCCGAGAAGCCCGGCGAGCGGGTCAGCCGTGTGGGGCCGATCGTGGTGCGCTGACCGTCGTACGCGGCGGGCGGCGCTGGGAGGAGGTCCGCACGATCAGTTCTGTCGGTATCACCTTCTCGACCGTACGGCCGCCGTTCAGGCCCTCGATGGCGTCGATCAGCAGTTGCACGACGGCGGTTCCGATCCGGCGGGGCTTGAGGGAGAGCGTGGTGATGGGCGGTTCGGTGGAGGCGTAGACGGTGGACTCGCTGCAGCAGATCAGCAGCAGGTCGTCGGGGACGCGCAGGCCGTAGCGGCGGGCCGCGGCGAGCAGGTCGGTGCCGTTGGGGTCGAAGAGCCCGTAGACGGCGTCGGGGCGGTCCGGCCGGGCCAGCAGCCGGTCGGCGGCGACGGCACCGGCACACGGGTCGTGGGCCGGGTACTCCTCGTACACAGGGTCCTGGCCGACGCGTTCGCACCAGGCAAGGTACGCCGAGGTGGACAGCCGGGTGTACGTGTCGGTGCTGGTGCCGGTGAGCAGGCCGATGCGGCGGGCGCCGGCCTCGGCGAGGTGGTCGAGGAGGCCGAGAACGGCGGCCTCGTGGTCGTTGTCGACCCATGCGGTGACGGGGAGCGAGCCGGCGGGGCGGCCGTCGGAGACGACGGGGAGGCCCTGGCGGACGAGTTCGGTCACCACCGGGTCGTGGTCGGAGGGGTCGATGACGATGGTGCCGTCGAGGGCGACGTTCGACCAGACGTCGTGGCGGGAGGTGGCGGGCAGGATGACGAGTGCGTAGCCGCGGGCGAGGGCGGCGGAGGTCGCGGCACGCGCCATCTCGGCGAAGTAGGCGAACTCGGTGAAGGTGAAAGGTTCATCCCCGTACGTGGTGACGGTGAGACCGATGAGACCGGATCTCCCGGTCCTGAGGGTGCGGGCCGCTGCGGACGGGCGGTAGCCCAGCCGGTCGGCGACTTCGCGAACGTGGCGCCGTGTGGCGTCGGGGAGCCGGCCCTTGCCGTTGAGGGCGTCGGAGACTGTCGTGATTGAGACACCGGCGGCGGCGGCCACATCCCGGATGCCCGCGCGCCCCAGTCGACGGCCGGGCGACCGGCTCACCTGGTGCTTCCCTGCTGCTGTCATGGCGAGCCGATAGTAGGGCTCGGGTGGTCCATTCGCGGGACCCCTCGAATCGCCGACGACAGGCACGTTTCTGCATGACCATCTTCCCTCAACTGCCTTGAAATACAAGAGAGTTGGGGATTCCTGAGGAGAACTGGGGGGCGTTCTCGGGGGCTCACCTGCGCATTGGTCTTGGTCTCGAAGCGGTCTCAAGTCACCTTCACGAGGGATGCGCGCCAAGGCGTACGCCACGGGCGCGCGCTACGAGAAAGGGCGCTCCCCCCGGCCCTCACGCCCAGCACGGCAATCCTCATAAGGTGTGGAGTATTGCTGTTGTGCCGGACGGTCGAGGAGGACCCGCGGTGACTGAAAAGACCCCGAAGCTGCGCGATGCGCTGAACGGCATCCCGACGTACAAGCCGGGCCGGCCCGCAGCTGCCGCGGGCGGCCGCGTGACGTACAAGCTGTCCTCCAACGAGAACCCGTACCCGCCGCTGCCCGGCGTCATGGAGACCGCGCTGGCCGCGGCGGCCGACTTCAACCGCTACCCGGACATGGCCTGCACCGTGCTGATGGCGGAGCTCGCCGAGCGCTTCGGCGTTCCCGTGGAGCACCTGGCGACGGGCACCGGCTCGGTCGGCATCGCGCAGCAGCTCGTCCAGTCGACCTCGGGACCGGGCGACGAGGTGGTCTACGCCTGGCGGTCCTTCGAGGCGTACCCGATCATCACGCAGATCAGCGGGGCGCGGCCGGTGCAGGTGCCGCTGACCGCGGGCGAGGTGCACGACCTGGACGCCATGGCGGACGCCGTCACCGACAGGACCCGGCTGATCTTCGTCTGCAACCCGAACAACCCGACCGGGACGGCGGTGCGCCGGGCCGAGCTCGAGCGCTTCCTCGACCGGGTGCCGACCGATGTGCTGGTGGTGCTGGACGAGGCGTACAAGGAGTTCATCCGCGACCCCGAGGTGCCGGACGGCCTCGAGATCTACCGGCAGCGGCCCAACGTGTGCGTGCTGCGCACTTTCTCGAAGGCGTACGGCCTGGCCGGGCTGCGGGTCGGCTTCGCGGTGGCGCACGAGCCGGTGGCGGCGGCGCTGCGCAAGACCGCGGTGCCGTTCGGGGTGAGCCAGCTGGCGCAGGACGCGGCGGTCGCCTCGCTGCGCTGCGAGGACGAGCTGCTGGGACGGGTCGGCTCGCTGGTCGGCGAGCGGAAGCGGGTGGAGGAAACGCTGGCCGAGCAGGGCTGGACGGTCCCCGACTCGCAGGCGAACTTCGTATGGCTGCGGCTGGGGGAGCGAACGGTGGACTTCGCGGAGGCGTGCGAGAAGGCCGGCGTGGTCGTACGGCCGTTCCCGGGGGAGGGCGTCCGGGCCACGATCGGGGAGAACGAGGCGAACGACCTGCTGCTGCGGGTGGCGGCGGAGTTCCGGCTGGGGCTGTAGGACCGGCCTGCCGGGGCCGCAGGGCGGCCGGGGACCCCCGGCCGCCGGCGGCGGATTTGTATGTGCCATCATGGCTTGTGAATGTGAACGCGTTCACAAGCTCGCTTTCGAAGGGCAGTGTGCGAGCGTGGCCGCAACGACGTAAGGAGAGGGCGGCATGGACCTGGCTTTGGCGCCAGAAACCCTGGCCCGCTGGCAGTTCGGCATCACCACCGTCTACCACTTCCTCTTCGTTCCCCTGACGATCTCCCTCGCCGCGCTGGTCGCGGGCCTGGAGACGGCCTGGGTGCGGACGGGCAAGGAGAAGTACCTCCGGGCGACGAAGTTCTGGGGCAAGCTCTTCCTGATCAATATCGCCATGGGTGTCGTCACCGGCATCGTGCAGGAGTTCCAGTTCGGCATGAACTGGTCCGACTACTCCCGCTTCGTCGGCGACGTCTTCGGTGCGCCGCTCGCCTTCGAGGCGCTGATCGCGTTCTTCTTCGAGTCCACCTTCATCGGGCTGTGGATCTTCGGCTGGGACAAGCTGCCCAAGAAGATCCACTGTGCGTGCATGTGGACGGTGGCGATCGGCACCATGCTGTCCGCGTACTTCATCCTGGCCGCCAACTCCTGGATGCAGCACCCGGTGGGCTGGCGGTTCAACGAGGCCTCGGGCCGCGCCGAGCTCACCGACTTCTGGCGCGTCATCAGCCAGGACACCACCCTGGTCGTCGTCTTCCACACGCTGACCGCGGCCTTCCTCACCGGTGGCGCCTTCATCGTCGGGATCGCCGCCTATCACCTGATGCGCGGCAGGCACATCCCGGTCATGCGCACCTCGCTCCGCCTCGGCCTGGTCACGCTCGTCGTCGCAGGCCTGCTCACCGCGGTCAGCGGCGACCGGCTCGCCAAGGTCATGTTCGAGCAGCAGCCGATGAAGATGGCCGCGGCCGAAGCCCTGTGGGAGAGCGAGGCGCCGGCACCCTTCTCCCTCTTCGCGTACGGCGATGTCGAGAAGGGCCACAACACGGTCGCCCTCGAGATCCCCACGCTGCTGTCCTTCCTCGCCAACGACGACTTCACCTCCGAGGTCCCGGGCATCAACGACGTGAACAGGGCCGAGCAGGAACGGTTCGGGCCCGGCGACTACCGGCCCAACATCCCCGTCGCGTACTGGGGCTTCCGCTGGATGATCGGCTTCGGCATGACGTCGTTCGCCATCGGCGTCGCCGGTCTCTGGCTCAGCCGCAAGAAGCGCTGGCTCGCGCCCGCGCTGCGCACGGGCGAGGACCAGGTGCCGCGGCTCGCGCTCACCAAGGGCAGGGCGCTCGGACCCAAGCTCACCACCTGGTACTGGCGGATCGCCCTGCTCACCATCACGTTCCCGCTGATCGCCAACTCCTGGGGCTGGATCTTCACCGAGATGGGCCGCCAGCCGTGGGTCGTCTACGGCGTCCTGCGCACCGCCGACGCCGTCTCCCCCGGCGTCTCCCAGGGCGAGGTCCTCACCTCGATGATCGTCTTCACCGCGCTCTACGCGATCCTCGCCGTCGTCGAGGTCAGGCTCCTCCTGAAGTACGTGAAGGCCGGACCGCCCGAGCTCACCGACGCCGACCGCAACCCGCCCACCAGGATCGGCGGCGACGCGGACGCCGACCGCCCGATGGCCTTCTCGTACTGAGGCCCGGAGAACACTGAGAGGAGCGAGGCATGGAACTCCACGACGTATGGTTCGTCGTCATCGCCGTCCTGTGGACCGGCTACTTCTTCCTCGAGGGCTTCGACTTCGGAGTCGGTGTGCTGACCAAGCTGCTGGCCCGGGACCGGAGCGAGCGCCGGGTGCTCATCAACACCATCGGGCCGGTCTGGGACGGGAACGAGGTGTGGCTGATCAGCGCGGGCGCGGCGACCTTCGCCGCCTTCCCCGAGTGGTACGCCACCCTCTTCTCCGGCTTCTACCTGCCGCTTCTGCTGATCCTGGTCTGCCTGATCATCCGCGGTGTCGCCTTCGAGTACCGGGCCAAGCGCAGCGAGGAGCGCTGGCAGACCAACTGGGAACACGCGATCTTCTGGACATCGCTGCTGCCCGCCGTGGCGTGGGGCATCGCCTTCGGCAACATCGTGCGCGGGGTGAAGATCGACGCGGACAAGGAGTACGTCGGGAATCTGCTCGATCTGCTCAATCCGTACGCGCTGCTGGGCGGTCTGGTGACGCTGGCCCTGTTCACCTTCCACGGGGCGGTGTTCACGGCGCTCAAGACGGTCGGTGACATCCGGGGGCGGGCGCGGCGGCTCGCGACCGGGCTGGGTCTTGTGTCGGCAGTGCTCGCGCTCGGCTTCCTCATCTGGACCCAGCTCGACAAGGGGGACGGATCGAGCCTGATCGCGGCCGCCGTCGCGGTGGTGGCGCTGGTCGGAGCCATCGGGTTCAACCTGGCGGGGCGCGAGGGCTGGTCGTTCGCGATGTCCGGCGTGACGATCGTCGCCGCTGTGGCGATGCTCTTCCTGACGCTCTTCCCGAACGTCATGCCGTCGTCGCTGGACCCGCGGTGGAACCTGACGGTCGCCAACGCATCGTCCACCCCGTACACGCTGGAGATCATGACGTGGTGTGCGGGCATCGCCACTCCGCTGGTGATGCTCTACCAGGGCTGGACGTACTGGGTCTTCCGCAAGCGGATCGGTACGCAGCACATCGCGGATGCTTCGCACTGAGCGCGGCGCAGTGAAGGCGGTGGACCGAATGCGGTGGGCTGAGATGCTCTGCATGCTCGACCAGGGATGTTTCACGTGAAACCCATCGACCCGCGACTGCTCCGGCACGCCCGCGCCACCCGCGGTTTCCTGGCCGCGGCCGTGGCGCTCGGGCTGGCCGGGGCAGGGCTGGTCGTCGCCCAGGCGATGCTCATCGCCGAGGTGGTCGTCGGGGCTTTCCAGCGGGACCTGACGGCCGGCGATCTCGGCAGGCCGCTGCTGCTGCTCGCCGCCGTGTCGGTGGGGCGGGGGCTCGTATCGTGGCTCACCGAGCTGGCCGCGCACCGGGCGAGCGCATCGGTCAAGTCGGAGCTGCGGCTCCGGCTGCTGGAGCACGCCGTACGGCTCGGTCCTGCATGGCTGAGCGGGCAGCGGACCGGCGAGCTGACCGCGCTCGCCACGCGCGGCGTCGACGCGCTGGACGACTACTTCGCGCGCTATCTGCCGCAGCTCGGGCTGGCGGTGGTGGTGCCGGTGGCGGTGCTGGCGCGGATAGTGACGGCGGACTGGGTGTCGGCGGCCGTCATCGTCCTGACACTTCCGCTGATCCCGCTCTTCATGGTGCTGATCGGCTGGGCCACGCAGGCCCGGATGGACCGTCAGTGGCGGCTGTTGTCCCGGCTGTCCGGGCACTTCCTCGACGTCGTCGCAGGGCTGCCGACCCTCAAGGTCTTCGGGCGGGCCCGCGCCCAGGCGGAGTCGATCCGCGCGATCACCGGTGACTACCGGCGGGCCACGCTCCGGACCCTTCGGATCGCCTTCCTTTCGTCGTTCGCGCTGGAGCTGCTGTCGACGCTGTCGGTGGCGCTGGTCGCGGTCGGGATCGGTATGCGGCTGGTCCACGGGGACCTGGATCTGTATACGGGCCTCGTCATCCTGGTCCTGGCTCCCGAGGCGTATCTGCCGCTGCGGCAGGTGGGCGCGCAGTACCACGCCGCGGCGGAGGGACTCGCGGCGGCGGACGAGGTGTTCGCGGTGCTGGAGACCCCGCCGCGCGAGGACGGCACCGCGGCCGCGCCGGACGCGCGCGGCGCGGCGATCCGGGTGGAACGCCTGGTCGTACGGCATGCAGGGCGTGCGGAACCGTCGCTTCCCGAGACGTCGTTCGTGGTGGCTCCCGGCGAGACGGTCGCACTCACCGGGGCGAGCGGGGTGGGCAAGTCGACGCTGCTCGGGGCAGTGCTCGGCTTCGCCGAACCGTCGTCGGGGCGGGTGCTCGTCGGCGACGCGGACCTGGCGGGCGTATCCCGCGAGAGCTGGCGGCGGCAGATCGCGTGGCTTCCGCAGCGGCCGTACCTCTTCGCCGGGACGGTCGCCGAGAACGTACGGCTGGCGCGGCCGGACGCGGACGGCGCCGCGGTACGGGACGCCCTGCGAGCCGCGGGTGCGCTGGACTTCGTAGCCGAGCTGCCGGAAGGCCAGGACACCGCACTCGGCGAGGACGGTGCGGGCCTGTCGGCGGGCCAGCGCCAGCGGATCGCCCTGGCCCGCGCCTTCCTGGCGGACCGGCCGGTGCTGCTGCTCGACGAGCCGACGGCGAACCTGGACGGCGAGACGGAGTCCTCGATCCTCGATGCCATCCGCCGCCTCGCCGCCGACCGCACGGTCCTCATGGTCGCCCACCGCCCGGCCCTCCTCCCGCTCGCGGACCGGGTGATCGCCCTGTCCGGGGCAGCGGGCGCGGCTGCGACCGGGACCGCCACCGAGGCGGGCGCGGCCGCTGCCGTCGGCGCCGCTCACCGCACCGCGGCTTCGGCGCGGGCTCTTCCCACCCACCCGCCCCAAGACGGGTGCGAAGCGCCCGTTCAAGCGGGTGGGTGGGGAGGGAACTCCCGCCCGGAGCGCGGGGGTCCGCTGGGGTGGGTGCGCCGGATGGCGCGGACGCGGCGCGGCCGGTTCGGGCTCGCGCTGCTGCTCGGAACCCTCGCGCTCGGCAGTGCCGTCGGCCTCATGTCCGTATCCGGCTGGCTCATCTCGCGGGCCTCCGAACAGCCGCCCGTGCTCTACCTGATGGTCGCCGTGACGGCCACCCGCGCCTTCGGCATCGGCCGCGCCGTCTTCCGCTACGCCGAGCGCCTCGTCGCCCACGATGCCGTCTTCCGCATGCTCGCGGACCTGCGCGTGGCGGTTTACGCGCGCCTGGAGCGCCTCGCCCCCGCCGGTCTGAAGGAGACCCGCCGCGGCGACCTCCTCTCCCGGCTCGTCGCGGACGTCGACTCGCTCCAGGACTACTTCCTCCGCTGGCTCCTCCCCGCAGGAGCCGCCGCACTCGTCGGTGCCGGATCCGTCGGCTTCACCATGTGGCTCCTCCCGGAGGCCGGTGCCGTACTCGCCGCCGGCCTGCTCGCCGCCGGAGTCGGCGTGCCGCTGCTCTCCGGGGCGCTCGCCCGCCGCGCCGAGCGGCAGCTCGCCCCCGCCCGCGGCGCGCTCGCGACCCGGGTCGTCGACCTCCTCACCGGCGCGGCAGAGTTCACCGTCGCAGGCGCGCTCACGGCCCGTACGGACGACGCTCGCGCCGCGGACCGCGCGCTGACCCGGTCCGCGGCGAGGTCCGCGGCCGCCGCCGGGGCGGGCGCCGGGCTGTCCGCGCTGGTCTGCGGCCTGACGGTGGCGGCCGCCGCGTGGACGGGCGTGCAGGCCGTGCACGACGGCCGCCTCTCGGGTGTGGCCCTTGCGGTCGTCGTGCTGACCCCGCTCGCCACGTTCGAGGCGGTCGCGGGTCTCCCCCTCGCCGTTCAGTACCGGCAGCGCAGCCGCCGCGCCGCCGAGCGGGTGCGGGACGTGCTGGACGCGCCGGCGCCCGTACGGGAGCCCGCGCACCCGGCCGAGCCGCCCGCCGGTCCCTTCCCCCTGGCCGTACGGAATCTGACCGCCCGCCACCCCGGGCAGCAGGCCCCCGCGCTGCGCGGCCTCGACCTCGACCTGACCCCCGGCCGCCGTATCGCCGTCGTCGGCCCCTCGGGCTCCGGCAAGACGACGCTCGCGCAGGTACTGCTCCGGTTCCTGGACGCCGAAGCCGGTACGTACACCCTGGCCGGGACCGATGCCTCGGCGCTCGACGGCGACGCTGTACGGCGGCTGGTCGGCCTCTGCGCCCAGGACGCGCACATCTTCGACAGCTCGCTGCGCGAGAACCTGCGGCTGGCCAGGCCGCCCGCGACGGACGCCGACCTGCGGGAAGCCCTCGCCCGGGCCCGGCTGCTCGACTGGGTCGACGGCCTTCCCGACGGCCTCGACACGCTCGTGGGCGAGCACGGCGCCCGCATGTCCGGCGGCCAGCGGCAGCGGCTCGCGCTCGCACGCGCCCTGCTCGCCGACTTCCCCGTCCTCGTCCTGGACGAGCCCGCAGAGCACCTCGACCTGCCGACCGCCGACGCGCTCACCGCGGACCTGCTCGCCGCGACCGAGGGCCGTACGACCCTCCTGATCACCCACCGCCTGGCCGGGCTCGCGTCCGTGGACGAGGTGGTCGTGCTGGAGCGGGGGCGGGTCGCGCAGCGCGGGAGGTACGGGGAGCTGGCCGCGGCGGACGGCCCGTTCCGGCGGATGCTGGACCGGGAGGAGGCGGCGGAGACCCACCTGACCGCCCTGAGTGCCTGACTGCCCTGAGTGCCTGACTGCCCTGAGTGCCTGACCGCCCCGCCCCCTGACCGCGCCGCCCCCCTGACCGCCCGAGGGACTCATCGGGCTCGACGTCAGCCGCAGAGACGACGACCGGAAGCCCTAGGCGCCGTTCTGCTGGGCCGCAACGATCCGCTCGATGACGATCGCGACGCCGTCCTCGTTGTTGGCGACCGTACGGGCCGAGGTCGCGGCCAGCACGTCCGGGTGCGCGTTGGCCATGGCGTACGAGGTCCCGGCCCAGGCCAGCATCTCCACGTCATTGGGCATGTCCCCGAAGGCCACGACCTCCTCGGGCGCGATGCCGCGCGCCGCACAGCACCGCTCGAGGGTGGACGCCTTGCTGACGCCGAGGCCGCTGATCTCCAGCAGGGCGGTGGGGCTGGAGCGGGTGAAGGAGGCGTGCTCGCCGACCACCGTACGGGCCAGCACGAGGAATTCGTCCGGGGCGAGGGCGGGGTGGTGCGCGAGCAGCTTGAGCACGGGCTGGTCCGCGGTCGCCCACTCCGGCGAGAGCAGCTTCTCGGCGGCGGCGACGTCGGAGCCGGGATCGAGGTGGAAGGGCGGGTAGTCCGGCTCGTAGTGGATGCCGTTGGTCAGCTCGACGGCGAAGGAGGTGCCGGGCGCGGCGGCGCGCAGGGCCTCGACGACGGTGAGAGCGTCGGGCCGCTCCAGGGGCCGTACCTCCAGGACGAGACCCTCGCGGTGCAGGTCGACGACCGCGGCGCCGTTGGCGCAGATGGCCAGGCCGTGGCCGTGGACGTGGTCGCTGACGACGCCCATCCAGCGGGCCGGGCGGCCGGTGACGAAGAAGACCTCGATTCCGGCCCGCTCGGCGGCGTCGAGTGCCGCGACCGTGCGGTCGGAGACCGATTTGTCGTCCCGCAGAAGCGTTCCGTCGAGGTCGGTGGCGATCAGCCGTACGCGGCGGGGGAACGGCGCCGAGCGGTCGGATTCCGGCGTCTGCGGCTCAGGCCGCTCGGTAGCTGAAGTCACAGGGCCATCTTCGCGCATATGCGGACACAGCCGTGCGACGGGGTGCCCATAGGAGCGCCTCGGCGAGGCGTGGACGGCCCGCCCTGGGGCCCGCGGCGCCGGGGGCGGGTTCGCCTCGCCCCGGGCGCAGAGCGCCGGGCGGCCGGTCAGCGGGGTGCGGGCGGGTGGTGGCGCTGTCACCGGCGGCGCATACGCTCGTGGGCATGGCGTCTTCTCTGCGACTGAGCACCGTGATCCTGCCCGTCCGCCGCTGGCACGAGGGCGGGCAGGAGGTCTGGCGGCAGGCCGAGGAGCTGGGCTTCCGTACGGCCTTCACATACGACCACCTCTCCTGGCGCGGCAACTTCCGCGACGGCCCGTGGTTCGGCGCCCTGCCGACCCTGACCGCCGCCGCTGCCGTGACCGGACGCCTCCGGCTCGGCACGCTCGTCACCTCCCCGAACTTCCGCCACCCCGTCGCGCTCGCCAAGGAGCTGATGTCCCTCGACGACATCACCGGGGGGCGCGTCACCCTCGGCATCGGGGCCGGGGGCAACGGCTTCGACGCGACCGCGCTGGGGCAGGAGCCCTGGTCGCCGCGTGAGCGTGCCGACCGCTTCGGCGAGTTTGTGCCGCTGCTCGACCGCCTCCTCAGCGAGGACGTCGTGACGTACGACGGCGAGTTCTACTCCGCGCACGAGGTCCGCAACATCCCCGGCTGCGTCCAGCGGCCACGCCTCCCCTTCGCGGTCGCGGCGACCGGCCCGCGCGGGCTGAAGCTCGCCGCGCGCCACGGCCAGGGGTGGGTCACGACCGGTGACCCCAAGACCTCCAAGAGCGGTACGCCCGCGGAGTCCCTGGCCGCCATCGGCCGGCAGCTGGAGCGGCTCTCCGAAGCCTGCGCCGAGATCGGCCGCAGCTCCGACGAGCTGGAGAAGATCCTGCTCACGGGCTTCACCCCGGACCGCCCGCTGGACTCCTTCGACGCCTTCGTGGACTTCGCGGGCGCGCACGCGGAGCTGGGCTTCACGGAAATTGTCCTGCACTGGCCGATCCCGGACTCGATCTTTGCGGCGGACCAGAAGATCTTCGAGCGCGTCGCGACGGAGGGCCTGGCGCAGCTGGGCTGAGCACGCGGGCGGCCTCTCCCCCTCTTTATCCCGCCTATAGGTGCGAAAGGAGCACAATCGAGACGTAGGCGCAGGACGACAGTCGCGTCTGGAGGGTGTCAGATGCCAGGGACCCGGACTCGTTCCCGATACGTCCCCGACCAGGGACTCACCACTCGCATGGTGACGACGATGTTCCTGATCGGGCTGCTCTATGTGGTGTTCGTCGGCGTCCTGATGGCCTTCCTCAGGGGAGCCTGGCCGATCATCCTCATCATCGCGGGCGGGCTGTTCATCGCCCAGTTCTGGTTCAGCGACCGGATCGCGGCCTACAGCATGGGCGCTCGGGAGGTCACGCCCCGGCAGGCACCCGAGCTGCACGGGGCGGTCGACCGCATCTGCGCGCTCGCGGACATGCCCAAGCCGCGCGTCGCGATCTCCGAGAGCGACGTGCCCAACGCCTTCGCCACCGGCCGGAACGAGCGCACCGCCCTCGTGTGCGCCACGACCGGCCTGCTCCGGCGCCTGGAGCCGGAGGAGCTGGAGGGTGTCCTCGCCCACGAGCTGTCGCATGTCGCACACCGCGATGTCGCGGTGATGACCATCGCGTCGTTCCTGGGTGTGCTCGCGGGTGTGATGACCCGTATCGCGCTGTGGGGCGGCTTGAGCCGGGCGGGCGACAGCAGGGACAGCAACACCGCCATCGCCATGATCCTGATACCCCTGGTCAGCGCCGTTGTCTACGTGATCAGCTTCCTGCTCACCCGGCTGCTCTCGCGCTACCGCGAGCTGACCGCCGACCGCGCGGCCGCGCTGCTGACCGGGCGCCCGTCGGCGCTCGCCTCCGCGCTGACGAAGGTGACCGGCCAGATGGCGAAGATCCCCACACAGGATCTGCGGAAGGCGGAGCCGTTCAACGCCTTCTGGTTCGCGCCCGCCTTCTCCTCCAAGGCGAGCCTGAGCCGGCTGCTGTCCTCGCACCCGACGCTGGAGCAGAGGCTGGAGCAACTGGGCCGCATCTCGGCGCAGCTGGGCCGCCCGTGACGACGATGAGGACGACGACGATGAGGGCGATGAGGACGATGAGGACGACTGTGACGGCGACAGACGACACGAGGGGCTGATGTTCCGTGGGTCTTCTCGACACCATCCTCGGCCGCAGCAAGCCGGTGCGCCCGGACCTCGACCAGCTCTTCGGCCTGCCCGCCGCGGCGATCACGCTGCAGGCGGGCGCCGGTTTCACCCCGACGGGTGTCGGCTCGGTGTGCTTCGCCAGCGTCGAGGGCGGCGCCTTCGCCCAACTCCAGCGGGACGTACGGGAACTGCTCGACGCGGATACGGACCGGGGCGGCGTACCGGTCGAGTTCAGCCGGGACGCGTACGGCTACACCTGGCTCCTGGCCCGCCACCCGGCCGACGACACGGCCTCGCTGGTCAACGACCTGCACGCCGTCAACACCATCCTCCAGGACGGCGGCTTCGGCCCCCAGCTGCTCTGCTCGCTGGTCGGCTTCCGCGAGGCCGCGGGCGACCGCGCGCTGGCGCTCGTCTACCTCTACAAGCGCGGCACCTTCTACCCCTTCGCGCCTCTCCCGGGCGTCACCGAGAAGCGCGACAACGCCCTGGAACTGCAGGTCAAGGCGCTTCTCGCGGACGACCTGCGGATGGAGCAGGATCTTGCGCGCTGGTTTCCGGTCTGGGGCGCACCGGGCCTGGGCGGGGGCTGACGCCGGGTAGCCGGGGAGCCAGCCGGGGGAAGCGGAGGAACTCCGGTGGCACGGCGTCCACCAGCCAGACGCCGTTGGCGCTGACCCGGAACTCGTGCCCGGCGCGGCACATCGCACCGGCGTCCACCGGCCGGGGCCGCCTCGGGGCCGACCAGGTCGCGGACGGCCCGGACCGTACCGGCGGGGAGCGGCACAGGCTACGCCGCGGGCTCCGCGGGCACCCCCTCTGGAGTCCGCGGCGACCGCGGCAAACCCCCCAGCTCCGCCGCCCGTTGACTGGCGACTGCTGAGGTCGTCGGTCAA
Organism: Streptomyces sp. 7N604; assembly: GCF_052245475.1. Lineage (NCBI taxonomy): Bacteria > Bacillati > Actinomycetota > Actinomycetes > Kitasatosporales > Streptomycetaceae > Streptomyces > Streptomyces sp. 7N604. The sequence goes on from NZ_JBQQBX010000020.1 coordinate 19,333, forward strand.
CCATCCATCCCTGAGCGCCTGTTCGCCCAATCCGGCGTGTGACGAATGTGACCATGCCGAGCGGCTGAGACAACGGCCGTAGCAGGCCCTGTGGATATCCCGGGTAACTACGAAGGTGTACGAACCCCTACGGGAACGTCACCCTCGAGTCGGATGCCGAACCAGCCTCCAGGTCTGACGAAAGGTGTGGCCCGCGCCACTACCGTCGAAAACGTGACTGTGATCGCGACAGAAAGCCTCAGCAAGCGGTTCCCGCGGGTGACCGCGCTCGACCGGCTCTCCGTGGACATCACGCCGGGCGTCACCGGCCTGGTGGGTGCCAACGGGGCCGGCAAGTCCACCCTGATCAAGATCCTCCTCGGCCTCTCCCCCGCCAGCGAGGGCCGCGCCGCCGTGCTGGGACTCGACGTCGCCACGCACGGCAGCGCCATCCGCGAGCGGGTCGGCTATATGCCCGAGCACGACTGCCTGCCGCCCGACGTCTCGGCCACCGAGTTCGTCGTCCACATGGCGCGCATGTCCGGGCTGCCGCCCGCCGCCGCACGCGAGCGCACCGCCGACACCCTGCGCCACGTCGGCCTCTACGAGGAGCGCTACCGCCCCATCGGGGGCTATTCGACCGGTATGAAACAGCGCGTCAAGCTGGCCCAGGCGCTCGTCCACGACCCGCAGCTGGTCCTCCTCGACGAGCCCACCAACGGCCTCGACCCGGTCGGCCGCGACGAGATGCTGGGCCTGATCCGCCGCGTCCACACCGACTTCGGCATCTCGGTCCTGGTCACCTCCCACCTGCTCGGCGAGCTGGAGCGCACCTGCGACCACGTGGTCGTCATCGACGGCGGGCAGCTGCTCCGCTCCAGCTCCACCAGTGACTTCACGCAGACCACCGCGACGATCGCGCTCGAGGTCACCGACACCGACCGCCACCCCGACGGGACGGCGGCCCTCCGTGAGGCCCTCGCCGCCGCGGGCATCGAGGTGCACGCGGGCGGCCGCGCCCCCGGCGCGGGCCATGTCCTGCTGCTGGACGTCACCGACGACGGCACCTACGACACGGTCCGCGACACCGTCGCCGCACTCGGCATCGGACTGGTGCGCATGGAACAGCGCCGCCACCACATCGCCGAGGTCTTCCGTTCGGAAGACCAGAATGGAGGAGGCCGCGATGCCGCCTGAGACCACCACCCCGGCCGCGGCACCGGCACAGTCCGCGGACCCCACCCGTATCCACAACATCGGGTACCGCACCTATGAAGGATCGCGTCTCGGCCGGGCCTACGCCCGCCGCTCGCTGTTCGCCCAGAGCCTGCGCGGTGCGTACGGCCTCGGCCGCTCCGCCAAGTCCAAGGTGCTGCCGATGCTGCTGTTCGCCGTGATGTGCCTGCCCGCGGGCATCATCGTCGCGGTCGCGGTCTTCACCAAGGCCAAGGACCTGCCTCTGGAGTACACCCGCTACGCGCTCTACCTCCAGGCGGTCATCGGTCTCTACGTCGCCTCCCAGGCACCCCAGTCCGTCTCCCGCGACCTGCGCTTCAGGACCGTACCGCTCTACTTCTCCCGCCCAATCGAGCGCGCCGACTACGTGGCGGCGAAGTTCGCGGCCATGGCATCGGCGCTGTTCATCCTCACCGCGGTGCCGCTCCTCGTCCTGTATGCCGGGGCGCTGCTCGCCAAACTCGATTTCACCGACCAGACCGAGGGATTCGCGCAGGGACTGGTATCCGTGGCCCTGCTGTCCGTCCTCTTCGCCGGCATCGGTCTCGTCATCGCCGCGCTCACCCCGCGCCGCGGCTTCGGCGTCGCCGCTGTCATCGCCGTGCTGACCATCTCCTACGGCGCCGTGACCACCGTCCAGGCCATCGCGCACGATGAGGGCAACTCCGATGCGGTGGGCTGGCTCGGCCTGTTCTCGCCGGTGACCCTCATCGACGGCGTGCAGACGAAGTTCCTCGGCGCGACCTCCGCCTTCCCCGGCGGCTACGGCCCGCCGGGCGCCCTCGCCGGAGCCGTCTACCTGGCCGTCGTCCTCGGCCTGATCGCCGGCTCCTACGCCCTCCTGATGCGCCGTTACCGAAAGGTCGGGCTGTGACCCCCCACCCGTCGCCCGCCACCACCCTTCTAAGGAATGGGCTGCGCCCATGACAACACTTCACATCGATCACGCGTCCCGCTGGTTCGGGAACGTCGTCGCCGTCAACGACATCACCATGACGATCGGGCCCGGCGTGACCGGGCTGCTCGGCCCCAACGGCGCCGGGAAGTCCACCCTCATCAACATGATGGGCGGTTTCCTGGCCCCCTCCACGGGCTCCGTCACCCTCGACGGCACCGCGGTGTGGCGCAACGAGCAGGTGTACCGGGAGATCGGCATCGTCCCCGAGCGGGAGGCGATGTACGACTTCCTGACGGGCCAGGAGTTCGTGCTCGCCAACGCCGAGCTGCACGGCCTTCCCCACCCGGGCTCGGCAGCCCGCAAGGCGCTGGCCACCGTCGAGATGGAATACGCGCAGAAGCGCAAGATCGCCACGTACAGCAAGGGCATGCGGCAGCGCGTGAAGATGGCGTCCGCGCTGGTCCACGAGCCGTCCGTGCTGCTGCTCGACGAGCCGTTCAACGGCATGGACCCGCGGCAGCGGATGCAGCTGATGGATCTGCTGCGGCTGATGGGCGAGGAGGGCCGTACGGTCCTGTTCTCCTCCCACATCCTGGAGGAGGTCGAGCAGCTCGCCTCCCACATCGAGGTCGTCGTGGCGGGGCGGCACGCGGCCTCCGGCGACTTCCGCAGGATCCGCCGCCTGATGACGGACCGGCCGCACCGCTATCTCGTGCGGTCCAGCGACGACCGGGCACTGGCCGCCGCGCTGATCGCGGACCCGTCCACGGCGGGCATCGAGGTCGACGCGGTGGAGAACGCCCTGCATATCCAGGCCGTCGACTTTCCGCGCTTCACCGAGCTGCTGCCGCGGGTCGCCCGCGAGCACGGCATCCGGCTCTTCACGGTCTCGCCCTCCGACGAGTCCCTCGAGAGCGTCTTCTCCTATCTCGTCGCGGCCTGAAGGAGCCTGAACCGATGTACAACCCCACGGTCGCCCGGCTCACCTACCGGGCCGTGCTCGGCCGCCGCCGGGCACTGATCCTCTTCGCGCTGCCCGCCCTGCTGCTGATCATCTCGCTGCTGGTGCGGACGTTGAGCGGCCCCGACGACCAGATCGCGGCCGACGTGCTGGGCGGCTTCGCGCTGGCGACGATGGTGCCGCTGATCGGTGTGATCGCCGGAACGGGTGCGATCGGCCCGGAGATCGACGACGGTTCGATCGTCTATCTGCTCGCCAAGCCCGTGAAGCGACCGACGATCATCGTCACCAAACTCGTCGTCGCCATCGGGGTCACGATCGCCTTCTCGGCGCTCCCCACCCTGCTCGCGGGCTACCTCCTCAACGGCAACGGCCAGCAGATCGCGGTCGCTTACGGGGCCGCGGCGACGGTGGCCTCCATCGCCTATGCCGCACTGTTCCTGCTTCTCGGTACCCTCACCCGGCACGCGGTGGTCTTCGGCCTGGTCTACGCCCTGGTGTGGGAGTCGCTCTTCGGCAGCCTGATGCCGGGCGCGCAGAAACTGAGCGTGCAGCAGTGGGCGCTCGCCCTCGCCCAGAAGATCGCCGACGGAGGCCTGATCACCTCGAACGTCGGTTTCCCGCTCGCGGTGTCCCTGCTGGCCGGAGTCACGCTGGCGGCCACGCTGTACGCGGGCCAGAAGCTGCGGGCGCTCACGCTGGCCGGGGAGGAGTAGGGCGGATCCGTACGGGAAGGGCGCCGCACCACGGCCGGAGCAGGCCAGGACCCGGTCCCGGTGCAGCGCCGACCCGACTCAGGCGGCGGGAAAGAGCCGCTCCAGGACGAGCGCGATGCCGTCCTCCTCGTTGGACGCGGTGACTTCGTCGGCCACAGCCTTCAGCTCGTCGTGCGCGCCCGCCATCGCGACGCCGTACGCGGCCCACCCGAACATGGGGATGTCATTGGGCATGTCCCCGAAGGCGATGGTGTCGGCGCCCGTCAGGCCGAGCCGGCGGGCCGCCAGTGAGAGACCGGTGGCCTTGGTCAGGCCGAGGGGCAGCAGCTCGACGATGCCCTCGCCCGCCATCGTGACGCCCACGAAATGGCCCGCCACTTCCAGCGCGACCCGGGCGAGTTCGTCGTCGCCCAGCTCCGGGTGCTGCAGGTAGATCTTGTTGAGCGGGGCGGACCACAGCTCGGCGGGGTCCTCGAACGGCACCACCGGCAGGGGGCCCTCCTGAACCCGGTAGCCGGGGCCGGCCAGCACCTCGCCCTCCAGCCCGTCCCGGCTCGCGGCCAGCGCGAGCGGGCCGGTCTCCGCCTCGATCTTGGCGAGGGCCAGCCCGGCGAGCTGCCGGTCGAGCGTGACGGACGTCAGGAGCCGGTGCTCGCCCGCGTGGTAGACCTGACCGCCCTGGCCGCACACCGCGAGCCCCCGGTAGCCGAGGTCGTCCAGGATGTGGCGGACCCAGGGCACGGCACGCCCCGTGACGACGATGTGCGAGGCGCCCGCCGCGGTGGCCGCGGCGAGCGCGTCGCGCGAGCGCTGCGAGACCGTCTCGTCGCCGCGCAGCAGCGTGCCGTCGAGGTCGGTCGCGATCAGTTGGTACGGGAGGGAAGGGGAGCCGCCGTCGGAACTCACGCGCCGGCCGGCTCCAGGACCTCACGTCCGCCCAGGTACGGGCGCAGCACCTCGGGGACGCGCACAGAACCGTCGGCCTGCTGGTGGTTCTCCAGCAGCGCGACGATCGTCCGGGGCACCGCGCAGAGCGTGCCGTTCAGCGTGGCCAGCGGGCGTACGTGCTTGCCGTCGCGCATCCGCACCGACAGCCGCCGCGCCTGGTACTCGGTGCAGTTCGAGGCGGACGTCAGCTCGCGGTACTTGCCCTGGGCCGGGATCCAGGCCTCGCAGTCGAACTTGCGCGAGGCGGAGGAGCCCAGGTCGCCCGTGGCCACGTCGATGACCTGGAAGGGCAGCTCGAGGCCGGTCAGCCACTGCTTCTCCCAGTCCAGCAGCCGCTGGTGCTCGGCCTCCGAGTCCTCCGGCGTGACGTAGGAGAACATCTCGACCTTGTCGAACTGGTGCACCCGGAAGATGCCGCGGGTGTCCTTGCCGTACGTGCCGGCCTCGCGGCGGAAGCAGGGCGAGAAGCCCGCGTACCGCAGCGGCAGCCGGTCGGCCTCGATGATCTCGTCCATGTGGTACGCGGCGAGCGGGACCTCGGAGGTGCCGACCAGGTAGAAGTCGTCCTTCTCCAGGTGGTAGACGTTCTCGGCGGCCTGGCCGAGGAAGCCCGTGCCCTCCATGGCGCGAGGCTTGACCAGCGCCGGGGTGAGCATGGGAACGAAGCCCGCGGCCGTGGCCTGCGCGATCGCGGCGTTGACCAGGGCGAGCTCCAGCAGCGCGCCGATTCCGGTCAGGTAGTAGAAGCGGGATCCCGACACCTTGGCGCCGCGCTCGACGTCGATGGCACCGAGGAGCTGGCCGAGCTCGAGGTGGTCCTTCGGCTCGAACCCCTCGGCCGCGAAGTCGCGCGGGGTGCCGACGGTCTCCAGGACGGTGAAGTCCTCCTCGCCGCCCACCGGGACGTCCGGGTGCACGAGGTTGCCCAGCTGGAGCACCAGGCGCTGGGTCTCCTCCGCGGCCTCGTCCTGCTCGGCGTCGGCGGCCTTGACCGCGGCGGACAGCTCGCCCGCCTTCTTCAGCAGCTCGGCCTTCTCGTCACCCGAGGCCTTGGGGATCAGCTTGCCGAGCGCCTTCTGCTCGGCTCGGAGCTTGTCGAAGCGGACGCTGGACGACCTGCGCCGCTCGTCGGCGGAGAGCAGCGCGTCGACGAGCGCGACGTCCTCTCCACGGGCGCGCTGGGACGCGCGGACACGGTCGGGGTCCTCACGGAGCAGACGAAGGTCAATCACCCCACCAGGCTACCGGTGCGCACTGCCGACGCTCGACCCGATATTCCATTACGCACCCTTTTGACCGTTTTGCCGCGATCGCGAAATTCGACTCCGAAGGACGTCAATAATTCGGCCTGCATTCGCTGAAATGGGGCGCGTTCGGCCATCCTGGCTGACCCACTTCCCTTGCGCGGAGCGGGAGTTGAGTGCAGGTTGTCCACAGGCCCGCCGAGGATCAAGGGGTTTATCCACAGGCTGTGAGGAAGATCTGTGGAAATTGGAATTGATCATTCCGTCCGTCGCTGTACTGGGCGATGGATTCCCCTCCGAAACCTCGGCCACACCCTCATTCGGGTGGGAATCGGGTGGAGTGACTCCCTCCAAAGAGTTGACCTGGGAAGTGGGGCTGACGAGGGGTGACCTGATGCCCTGTGGGCAGACCTGAGGTCTGTACGCCGATTTGTCGACCATGTCGTGTGGCCGTGTCGACTTATCCCCAGCCAGAGAACGGCGCCTGTGGATAACTTTCGTGGATAACCACACCCGCAGGTGGAGCGGTGCGGGAGCGGCGCTCAGGCCCGGCCGTCGATGCAGCGGGTCAGCCAGTCCGAGGCGGCACTGAACTCGCTGTCGGACGTCCCGTGTCGCAGCTGCGCCACGTCCGAGGGGTTCACACCGGCACGCGGGTACGAGCCGAGGAAACGGACGTTCGGGCAGATCCGCTTCAGCCCCATCAGGGCCTCGCCCACCCGCCGGTCCGTGATATGGCCTTCGCAGTCCACCGAGAAGCAGTAGCGGCCGATGCCTTCGCCCGTGGGCCGCGACTCGATGCGCATCAGGTTCACCCCGCGCGCCGAGTACTCCTGCAGCAGCTCGAGCAGCGCGCCCGGGTGGTCGTCGCCCAGCCAGATCACCACGGAGGTCTTGTCCGCGCCGGTACGCGCGGCGGGCCTGGCGGGACGGCCGACGAGTACGAACCGGGTCGCCGCGTTGTGTGCGTCGTGAATATCGGTGACCAGCGGCTCGAGGCCGTACGTCGGAGCGGCGAACTCGCCCGCGAAGGCCGCGTCGTACCGCCCCTCCTGCACCAGCCGGGCGCCGTCCGCGTTCGACGCCGCCGACTCCCACTGGGCGTCGGGCAGGTTCGCCGCGAGCCAGTTGCGCACCTGCGGCTGCGCGACCGGGTGGCCGGTCACCGTCTTCACGTCCGACAGCGCGGTCCCGGGCCGTACGAGCAGGGCGAAGGCGATCGGCAGCAGAACCTCGCGGTAGATCATCAGCGGCTCGCCCGTGGCCAGCTCGTCGATGGTCGCGGTGACCCCGCCCTCCACGGAGTTCTCGATCGGTACGAGCGCGGCGGCCGCCTCCCCGGACCGTACGGCGTCCAGCGCGGCCGGGACCGAGACCATCGGCATGAGTTCGCGGGTGGCGGCCTCCGGCAGCGTACGGAGAGCGGCCTCCGTGAAGGTGCCTTCGGGTCCGAGATACGTGTAGCGGCTCGCTGACATGGCGCCCAGCGTAGCCGGGTGGATCGACCCCATGTGTCCCGTCTCATGCATCGAGCAGCCGCTGCCCCACGTACTCGCCCGGCTCGCAGCCGCCCGGCACGGCGAACAGGCCGCTCGCCTCGTGCCGGATGAACGGCGACAGCGCGTCGCCCCGGTCGAGCTTCCGCTGGACCGGCACGAAGCCCGTGAGCGGATCCGCCTGCCAGCAGACGAACAGCAGCCCGGCGTCCGGCGCCCCGTCGGGGCCGAAGCCGTCGTGGAAGGAGAACGGGCGGCGCAGCATCGCGGCCCCGCCGTTCGTCTCCGGCGCCGCGATCCTGGCGTGCGCGTTCGCCGGGATCACGACGTTGCCGGAGGGCTCCCTCTTCTCGAGGTCCATCGGCGTCGTCTCGGTGCCGCCCGACAGCGGAGCGCCGTCGGACTTCCGCCGCCCGATGACCTTCTCCTGCCGCTCGAGCGCCAGCTTCTCCCAGTCGTCGAGCAGCATCCGGATGCGCCGCACGACCGCGTACGAGCCGCCCGCCATCCACGCCGGCTCGCCCCGGGCAGGTACGAAGATCCGCTGCTCGAAGTCCTCGTCCTCGGGCTTGGGGTTTTTGGTGCCGTCGACCTGGCCCATCAGATTCCGGGCCGTCATCCGACCGGAGGTGGCACCGGGCGAGCGGTTGAAGCCGTTCATCTGCCAGCGCAGCCGGGCCGCGTCTCCCGCCGCCTTCTGCAGGGTGCGCAGCGCGTGGAAGGCGACCAGGGCGTCGTCCGCGCCGATCTGCACCCACAGGTCGCCATTGCTGCGCCTCGCGTCCAGCGCGTCGGACGAGAAGTCGGGCAGCGGGTCCAGTGCCGCCGGGCGCTGCGCCGCCAGGCCCGTACGGTCGAAGAAGGTGCGGCCGAAGCCGAAGGTGACCGTCAGGGAGGACGGTCCCGCGTCGAGCGCGACGCCTGTGTCATCGGCCGGGGCGCGGCCCGCCATCAGCTCCTCTGCGATCTTCGACCAGCGGCGCAGCAGCGCGGCAGCTCCCTTGCGGCCGGTACCGGGGGCCAGGTCGAAGGCGACGAGATGTCCGCGGGCCTGCAGCGGGGTGGTGATACCGGCCTGGTGCCTGCCGTGGAAGGCGACGGCGGTGGAACCGACCGTGGCGAGGGCCGTCGCGTCCTCGCCGGTCGCGGCGGCTGTCCCGATCACGCCGCCCGTCGCGCCCGCGGCGAGCCCCGCTGCGCCCGCGGCACCCGCCGTGCCGAGCAGCCGCCGCCGGGAGATGGCCCGCCCGGCCCCGCTGGAGCCGGTGTCCGTGTCCCGGTCCCGGTCCTGGCCCTGGTTCTGGTCCTTGACCTTGTCCGTCATCAGCCGATCTTCATGTTCCTGGTCTCGGTCACCTGGTCGATGTCGGAGGTCCGTACGGTCACGGAGACCTCCCAGTCGCCCGGCATCGGGATCTGCACGCCGCTCGCCGACCAGTGTCCCGTCTCGACCCGCGGGGGCTGCACGGGCAGGGGTCCGAGGTCCTCGGACTGGAGGGTGAAGGCGACCTTCACCTCGGGTACGTCGAGCGGCTTCCCGTTCGGGCGGGTCAGCCGGACTTGGAGGAGGTTGGTGGCAGGGTCCAGGTCGATCTTGGCGGTGCCCTTGCCGTCCTCGCCGCCGGTGTCGAACGGGATTCTGACCGAGACGGGGCGCTGGGACGGCGCGGCCGCCGCGCCGTTCGCCGCCCGCACCGCCTCCTCCGTACGGCCCGGCTCGGTGCTGGTCAGCACGGTGGTCACGGCGAGCAGGACCACGGCGACCGAGGCCTCGGCGAGCACGGAACGGCGCAGCCCGGAGCGCTTCGGATCCGCGTCGCGTACGCGCTTGCGGCGCGCGGTGACCTGGGCGGCGCGCTGGCGGGCGAGCTGCGCGGCGCGCCGCGGATCGGCCGGTACGGTGGCGGGTTCCTCGACCAGCTCCTCGTGCGGGTCCTCGTCCTGTTCCTGCTCCTGGTCCTGCTCCTCGTCCGGGATCTCGTCCAGTTCGTCGCTCCGGTCCTCGGCCTCGGCCTCCGCCTTCGCCCCGGGCGTCCCGTCCGCCGCCGCCGGCAGCCGTGCCGTCCAGCGCCGCGAGATCGAGGCGATGCCCACCAGCACCACCACCAGACCGACCTTGACCAGAAGCAGCTGCCCGTACGAGGTCGAGGTCAGGGCGTCCCACGAGCCGACCTGCCGCCACGACTGGTACAGCCCGGTCGCCGCCAGGACCAGCACGCTCCCGAAGGCCACCCGCGAGAAGCGGTGGACCGCTGTCCGCTCGACGGACGGGTCCCGGTGGAGCGCGACGAGCAGCGCGGTGAGCCCGCCCAGCCAGGCCGCGACCGCCAGCAGGTGGACGACGTCCACGGGCATGGCCACACCCGGCTGGATCCCGCTCGAGGCGTGCTCCGCGAGGGCCCAGGTCGCGGCAAGGCCCGTGGCGACGACCGCCCCGCCGACCCCGACCCCGAAGGCGAGGTCCCTGCGCTCCTTCGGATCCTCGCGCCGCGCGTACGCCCCGAAGAGCACCGCTACGAACAGCGCGGCCGCCGCGAGCAGCAGCAGCCGGGAGACCAGCGCCGCACCCGGCTTGGTCTCCAGCACCGCCCGCAGCCCGGCCAGATCGAAGGCGTCGACGAGCCTGCCCGAGCCGGTGTACGGGCTGCGGAGCAGGAGCAGCACGATGGTGGAGCCGGTCAGCACCGCCCAGCCCTGGACGACCAGCCGCTGCACCGGCCGTACGGTCGCCCCGCGCGGCCAGCAGGCCAGTACGAAGGCGGCGCCCCCCACCAGCAGTACGAACCCCGCGTACGCCGCGTACCGCGCGATCCCGTAGAGCGTGCCGACGACGCCCCCGCCGGTCTGCTGCTGCGGCACCGCGACCGAGGTCTTCGAGGGCTCGCCGACCGAGAAGGTGAACGCCCCCGACACCGGGTGGCTGTCGGCCGAGACCGCCTTCCACGCGACGGTGAACGTGCCGTCGGGTAGCCCGGAGTGCAGCCCGATGCCGTACTTGACGACCTTTCCGCTGCTCAGATCGCGCAGCTTGCCGGTGTCGACCCGCTTGCCCTTCGGGTCGAGCACGCGGATCGCGTCGCCGGACAGGGCGATGCTTTCGGAGAAGGTGAGCGTGACGTCCTTGGGCGCCTCGCCGACCACCGACCCCTGCTTCGGGTCGCTCCCGATCAGCGCGGCGTGCGCCGAGGCGGGAGACGCGCCGGCGAGCAGCGAGCCGAGCAGCGCGGCCGCGAGGAGCAGCAGCGTCAGGGCCGCGGAGCGCGCGGTCGTACGGCGCGTGGTCCGGCGGTGCCCGGCGGACCAGGGACCCGGCGGCACCACGGGGACCGCGCAGGGGGCAGCGGTGGGCATGGCGTCAGTCCCTCACTTCCGCGGTGCGTAGTTGGTCGCCTCGACGGGGACCTCCAGCTTGATCGGCTCCGACCGGGCGAAGTGGAGTTCCAGGGACACCTTCTCGCCCTTCTCCGGCTTGTGCCTGAGCTTCATGAACATCAGGTGGCTGCCGCCGCGCTCGAGTTCGAGATCGCCGCCCGCCGGGATCTCGAAGGAGTTCACCTCCCGCATCGTCGTGCCGACGGTCCTGTGCATCGTCACGTCGTCGGAGAAGTCGCTGGTGACCGAGGTGAGCCGGTCACCGGCCGAACCGCTGTTCCTGACGACCAGATAGCCGCTCGCCACCTCGTCCGTCACCGGCTGCGGCACGTACGCGCCCTCCACCTCGAGCTCGGCGCGCGAGCCCGATCCCGATGCGGAACCGGCCGAGCAACCGGCGAGGGCGAGACCGGCCGTGAGCGCCAGCGCCCCGGCGACGGCAACGGTCCTCACCTGGCTCACGGCGTACGCCCCTTGGCGATCTTCGGCAGGTCCTTGCGGTAGTCCTCGGCGGTGGCGTCCTTGCTGTAGAGGACGTGTGCCTTGTCGTCCTTCGGGAGGAAGGCGAGGACCTGGGTGCCGTGCGAGGAGATCCAGGTGCCGTCCTTCTGCTTCTTCGGCTTGTCCAGATAGATGCCGACGCTGCGGGCGCCCGCCTGGATGGTGTCGAAGTCGCCGGTGAGCCCGATGAAGGCCGGGTTCTGCGCCTTCAGCCACTCACCGAGCTTCTCCGGGCTGTCGTGCTGCGGGTCGGAGGTGACGAAGACGACCCGCAGCTCCTTCCGCTCGGCCTCCGGCAGCTTCCGCATGGCGATGTCGATGTTGCTCATCGTGAACGGGCAGGCGTCGGGGCAGTTGGTGTAGCCGAAGTAGAGCAGGGTCGGGTGGCCCTTGGTCTCCTCGAGCAGGTCGTACTTCTCGCCCTTGGTGTCCTTGAGGACGAGGTCGGGCTTGTCGAAGGGCCGCTCGAGGACGGTCGCGGCCTTGTGCGCGGTCGCGGAGTCCGCGGCGGCGGGTTCGCTGCCGCCGTCGTCGCCTCCGCACGCGGAGAGGGTCAGTGCCGCCGCCGCGGCGAACGCCGCGGCGAACACGCTGGTTTTACGCATGGATGGCTGTCCCTGGGGGGTGGTGGGTTCGGTTACGGACCGTGGCTCGGGCGCGGGCCGGGCGCCCGGGGCCGGCTGACCGGCCCGGGCGCCCGGATCACGCTCCCGGATCAGGCCGAGCGTCGGCGGCCGGCGATGACACCGAAGGCGACGCCCGCCGCGCCGATGACGATGCCCAGAACACCGAGCACGCGCGCGGTGGTGTCGCTGCCGTCGCCCGCGGCGGCTTCGTCCGCCTCGGAGCCGCCGGACGCGCCGTGCTCGTCCGAAGACTGCTCCTGCCCGGACTTGGCGTTCTCCGAGCCGCCGTGGCTGTGCCCGGTCGCCCCGTCCGCGGGCGCGGTGAGCTTGAGGACCGGCGCCGGGCTCTCCGGCTCCTCGCCGCCCTCCTTCGGCGCCTCGATCCAGCGCACGACCTCGTTGTCGTCGTACGTCTGGAGGGCCTTGAACACCAACTGGTCCGCGTCCTCCGGCAGCTGGCCGACGGACAGCGGGAACTGCTGGAAGGTGCCCGGCTCGATCTTGCCGTCGTCCTTCGCGGTCCACGTGACCTTGGTGACGGCCTCGGTGATCTTCTCGCCGTGCATCTCGAGCGGCTTGTCGAGCTTGGACTTGGTGACCTTCACGTCCCAGCCCGGCACCGGCTGCGGCATGACCGAGGCCAGCGGGTGGTCGGTCGGGAGGTTGACCTCGAGCTTCACGGTCGAGGCGCTGTCGCGCTCGTTCGGGACCTTGAAGGCGATGGTGCTGTAGCCGCCCTTCTCGGCCTCGCCGGGCTGCACGGTGACGTGGGCGAAGGCCGGTCCTGCCAGCAGCAGGACGGTTCCGGCGGCGACGCCGCCGACGAGGGGGAGACGGGAGGAGATACGAGAGGAGAACCGAGAAATGGTCATGGTCGGGGACACTCCACGGCAGATGAGTCGGATGGGATGGCGCGCGTGCGGCCGCTGCCGACGCGAGCACTTCCGACGGGATGTCCCGGTTCGTCCGGGCTGGTTCCGGTGGTTGTGCTGGGCCGCGTCTAGGCCGCGAGGCCGAAGCGCGGCGGCCCCCGCCGACTGACGGAGTGCTCCAGGACCGGGGATTGCGGCCCGGTCTTGCCGTGTTCGTACGCGTGAGGGCCGCGCAGCAGGGCAGCGGGCGCTCCGGGCAACCCGGCCCGCAGGGCGCGTACGAGTGTGAGCGCGGCGCGCAACGCCCGTACGAGTGCTCCTTCGGCGACCCCCTCGGCGACCCCTTCCGCGACACCGCGCGCCGACAGCCGTACGAGCCGGAACAGCGCGGCCTCGCCCCGCCTCAGCAGCAGGCCGAGCACGACCGCGGCGAGCAGGTGCCCGAGCAGCATCGGCAGCGAGGGCAGTGCGAGATCGGCGAACGGGGGGACGGGGACGGGCGAGGACGCGACGGCGGCGTCCAGCGCGCCGGATGTCTGGGCAGCGGCCGCATGGGCGGCCGTATGCGCGCCGGCCGCGTGATCGCCAACGCCCGCCGCATGGAGGTCCGCCGCATCACGGCCCGCCCCATGAAGGCCCGCTCCATGGACGCCCGCCGCATGCAGATCTGCCGCCTGGGTGCCGACCCCGTGGGTCCCGTGGGGCAGTCGTCCAGACGGCGCGATGCCGGACGCGGTGACGATCCACCGGGCCTCGGCGAGGGTCAGCCGCGGGGGCACGCCGTTGCCGCCGCACACCAGCCGGACCGCGAGAGCGATCAGCGCATCCGAGGACCGGCCCGCCCGGGGCGCCTGCGTTGCGGCCACGGTGTGCTGCCCGAGCCCGAACAGCGCATGCAGCCCGAGCTGCGCGACCGCGAGCCCCGCGGAGATCCCCGGGAGCGAGCGCTCCCGCCCGGCCAGCGGCGCGGCGGCCGCGAACACCGCGAGGAATCCGGTGGCGAGCGTCCACAGCGGGACCCCGGCGCACGACGCAAGCAAGTGCCCGGCCGCGGACAGCACGACGCAGACCGCGGCGAACAGCGCGGCCCTCAGCAGTCGCAGATCGGCGCCGGCGCGAGGGCCCGACGGGAAGGACGCGCTGCCCTGTGGGGGGCGGTTGCCGGCTGACGGGTGGGCGGACATAGCCGCGCCATCATCCCATCGCGCCCACCCGCTTCATACGGCAGGGGTCTTGGTTCAGGAGGCGCAGCAGCTCACGGGTCCGCGTCGCTCACCCCGCTTTACACCGACGGCAGGAGACCGCGCATCCGCCGAATGAGCGTAGTCACATGAATCCCGCGCTTATGTGCGGGCATGGGCGGCAATACGTAACGGTATGTCGAGCCGCAGCCAGGAGGCTGGAGCATGAGCATCTGGTGGTCTCTCCATCTGCGGCGCGAAGCTGCGAGCGTGCCGCTCGCCAGACGGCTGCTCCTCGGCACGATGGACGCGGCGGGGGTCGATCCTGACATTTCCTACGATCTCTCGCTTGCGCTCACTGAGGCGTGTGCGAACGCCGTGGAGCACGGCGGGGACGCGTCACCGGAAGGCTCGTCCGGGGCGTACCGCGTAACCGCCTTTCTGGACGGCGACAAGTGCCGTATCGAGGTGACCGATTCGGGCCCCGGCTTTCCGCTGGGCCGGGTGCTGCACGGCACGTCCCTGCGCGCGCCGCTCCCGCCGCCCGCCCCCGCGGACCCGCACCGTGAACACGGCCGCGGACTGTGGCTGATCGAGGCACTCGCCGACCACGTCGACTTCCGCAACCGGCCGGGCCGGGGCGCGGTGGTGAGCTTCGACAAGATCCTCAAGTGGCGCGAGGACGCGCTGCTGAAGGCCTCCTGAGCGGTGTCTTCCGACGCCTTCTGATACTTCGGACACCTTTGGACGCCTTCAGCAGCATGGCGCGTTCCGCTCAGCCCTTCAGGCGGGCCATCCAGGACTCGACCTCGTCGGCAGCGCGCGGCAGCGCGGCCGAGAGGTTCCGGTTGCCGTTCTCGGTGACGAGGATGTCGTCCTCGATCCGGACGCCGATGCCGCGGTACTCCTCCGGCACCGTCAGATCGTCCGCCTGGAAGTACAGGCCCGGTTCGACGGTGAGGACCATGCCCGGCTCCAGCACGCCGTCCACGTACGTCTCGGTACGGGCGACCGCGCAGTCGTGCACGTCCAGCCCGAGCATGTGGCCCGTGCCGTGCAGCGTCCAGCGGCGCTGCAGGCCGAGCTCGAGCACCCGCTCCACCGGGCCTTCCACCAGGCCCCACTCCACGAGCTTCCCGGCGAGCACGCGCTGCGCCGCGTCATGGAAGTCGCGGTACTTCGCGCCCGGCCTGACCGCCGCGATGCCCGCCTCCTGCGCCTGGTACACCGCGTCGTAGATCTTGCGCTGCAGCTCGCTGAACCGCCCGTTGATCGGCAGGGTGCGGGTGACGTCGGCGGTGTAGAGGGTGTGGGTCTCCACGCCGGCGTCGAGGAGCAGCAGTTCGCCCGCGCGGACCGGTCCGTCGTTGCGCACCCAGTGCAGGGTGGTGGCGTGCGGGCCCGCGGCGCAGATGGAGCCGTAGCCGACGTCGTTGCCTTCGACGCGGGCGCGCAGGAAGAACGTTCCCTCGATGTACCGCTCGGAGGTGGCCTCGGCCTTGTCGAGGACCTTCACCACGTCCTCGAAGCCGCGGACGGTGGAGTCGACGGCCGCCTGCAGCTGGCCGATCTCGTAGGCGTCCTTGACCAGGCGCAGCTCGCTGAGGAAGACCCGCAGCTCCTCGTCGCGGTCGGCGTCCAGCTTGTCCGCCAGCGCCTCTTCGAGCCCGGCGTCGTGGCCGCGGACGATGCGGACCGGGCCGTCCAGGGCCGTCAGCTCCTCTGCGACCTTGCGGACGTCCCTGCTGGGCAGGCCGAGCAGCTGCCCGGCCTCGGCGAGGCTGTGCCGTCGGCCCACCCACAGCTCACCCTGGCCGTCGAGCCAGAACTCGCCGTTCTCGCGGTTGGAGCGGGGCAGCAGGTAGAGGGTGGCGTCGTGGCCTTCGCCCGACGGCTCCAGGACCAGGACCCCGTCCTCGGTCTGGTCGCCGGTCAGGTGCACATACTCCGTCGCGGCGCGGAAGCTGTACTCGGTGTCGTTCGACCGCGTCTTGAGGTTGCCCGCGGGGATGACCAGGCGCTCGCCGGGGAATCGGGCGGAGAGCGCGGCGCGGCGGCGTGCGGCGTGCGGTGCCTGCTCGACCGGCCGCAGGTCGCGCAGCTCGGTGTCGGCCCAGCCGCTCTTCATGTTCTCGGCAAGCTCGTCGGAGACGCCTGGGTAGAGGCTGTTCTTCCGCTGCTTGATCGGCTCGTCGCCTTCGGGGTTCTCGGGCGCGGGCTGGTCGGTCACGGCTTCCTCCTCGCGTGGAATCCCCACCATGGTATGGGCGGAGGGACGGCCACCGGTGAGCCTGTGGATAACCTCGCCACGCCTCCTCACGCCTCGTCGAAGCGGGCGGCGAGGAGCACCACGTCCTCCGGGTCGTCCACCGCGTCGAGACCGTCGGGCAGGACGGTGTGCAGCACGTGGTCGGCGATCGCGCCCGGGTCGTCGCGTACGGCCGCGGGCACGCTCGCCGCTGCCGCCTGCAGCCGCGCGAAGGCCCGGTCCATCGGCTCGCCGGTACGGTGCAGCAGCCCGTCGCTGTAGAGGAGCAGGGTCTCGCCGGGCGCCGCGTCGAACTCGACGCTCGGAGCCTCCCAGCAGGAGAGCATCCCGAGCGGCGCGGACAGCGAGGTCTCCACGAACTCGGTGCGCCGCTCGCCGATGATCAGCGGTGGGCAGTGCCCGGCCCCGGCCAGCACGAACTGCCTTCCCTGGGCTCCGCCAGAGGTGACCGCGGCGGGCTCGCAGTACACGAACAGCGCCGTGGCAGAGCGGGCCGGCTCGGTCAGCCGCAGCAGCAGTTCGAGGTCGGACAGCACGGCGACCGGGTCCTCGCCTTCCATCACCGCGTACGCCCGCAGCGAGGCGCGCAGCCGTCCCATGGCGGCCACGGCGCTCGGCCCGGAGCCGGTGACGCTGCCGATGGCGAGGCCGAGCGCGCCCTCGGGCAGCGGCAGCGCGTCGTACCAGTCGCCGCCGCCGCGCGGGCCCGTGCGGTGCCGTACGGCGAGGCGCGCTCCGGGGATGCGCGGCAGCCGGCTGGGGAGCAGCTCCTCGCGGAGGGTGTCGGCGGTGGCGCGGGCGCGGGTCAGTTCGAGCTGGCGGGCCAGGTGCTCGGTGGCGTAATCGGTGTAGAGGCCGACGAGGTGGCGCTGTCGTTCGACGGGCTCGGTCGGCTCGTCGTAGAGCCAGACGGCGGCGCCCAGGCGGCCCGCGGCCGCGGTCGCGAGGGGAATCGCGTAGCTGGCGGCGTAGCCGAGGCGGGCGGCGACCTCGCGCTGGCGGGGATCGAGATCGGGCTCGTTGCGAAGATCGGGGTGGGCGACTTCGGTGCGGGCGCCCTCTGCTCCGCCGGACTTCTCCGGGAGCCCGTCGAGGATCCGGCCATAGGAGGCCGCGCTGCGCGGGATGGTCTCGATGGTGCCGAGCTCGGCGGGGCCGAGGCCGAGGCCGACCGTGGTCTCGGGGCCCTGGCCGTCGGCGGGCTCGAGGACGATCATGCCGCGCTGCGCGCCGACGAGGGCGGCTCCGGCGCGCAGCAGTTCGTGCAGCGCCTCATCGAGCGTGCCGGTGCGGGCGAGGCGCTCGGTGAGCTCGTGCAGGGTGGTGAGATCGGAGATCCAGCCGGCGAGGCGGTCCTGGACGGCGGCGAGCTGATCGACGGGGCTGACGTCCTGGGCGGTGGGGGCTGCGCTCTCGGACTGGGGCCGTTCGGATGGGGAGGTGGGGGCGGGATTGTGCGCTGGCGAGGGAAGTGCTGGATCGATTCCAGCCACTTTCGGCAGATGGCGGGAACTCATGGTCTGCAGCTTCCGGTCCTGGCCCGCGACAACACCGGCCACGGAACAATATCCACCTCAGCGAGTGCGCTATATGTCCGGAATAGCGGCGTTTTGTCGACTGGCGTCGCGTAAATGCACCAGCCTTGCATTCCTCGCAATAGCATCGCAAACCCCCATGTCATGCTGCGCCGCTATCAATGCCTCCACATCTACACGTAGGCCTGGGGCGTGTCCAGCACTGTGCCGACGGGCTTGTTGGTGTCTGTGATGATGACAAGTTGGCTGAAAAAAAGCCCTGGTCTCGCTCATTTGCGGTCGACTGGACGCATTCCACAACGCGTCACCTCCACCGTGGTGGGTACGTACTCGGAGAAGGGCAGGGGCAGTTGGGGGCGCCCCGGAACCTCGCGGCGGCCTCGAGCGTCCTACTCGGCAACGGCGCCCGTCCCCGAATGGCGTGGGGGTTCCCCTGCCGAAGGCAAGGGAAACGGTTCGGGACGGCAAGCGCCATGCGGCGCCACCCCTCGCCATGTCCCACGCTCGGCCCGCGACGTGATGCGCTGAGTTGAACGCGCAGTGACTAATGATCCACATGGTGTGAGCGAACTGAACTGAACGTGTTCGCGGAGCGCCACGTACTGCCATGCAGTCGATCGGGTACTCGATCGATACGGAGATCGGTGCACCAGAAAGATCCGGTACATCCGGTAGCAGTACATGAACCGGTACAGCGTGTGTGAGGACGCGATGGATGCTCTCCCTGCCTCCCGCAGGGGGAACCCCACCCTCGGCGTTTAGCGGAAAGGAACGAGCGCTCATGCGCGAGATCCTCGGAAGGCGACGCAGGTTCCTGCCCGGTCGTAGGCGCGGCGGGAAGCCGGCCATGCTCGCTGCGGCGCTCACCTGCGCCACCGAGTGGCATTGGCCAGTGCTCCCAGGCGTGGGGCTCCAGTCCGGCGGCAGCGGCGCGCGCGGTTGCAGCTGTCCGCACCCGGACTGCGTGGTTCCGGGCGCGCACCCCTTCGACCCCGGACTTCTGGCGGCGACGACCGACGCCCGCATGGTGCGGTGGTGGTGGGAGAACCGCCCGACCGCCCCCATCGTGCTGGCCACCGGCGGCCGCGCGCCCTGCGCGCTCAGCCTGCCCGCGGTCGCGGCGGCGCTGGCCCTCGCCGAGCTCGACCGGATGGGCGTCCGGCTCGGGCCCGTCGTGGCGACCCCGACCCGCTGGTCGATCCTGGTGGCGCCCTACTCCCTCGAAGTGCTGGGCGAGCTGCTGCACCGGCAGGACTGGGTGCCCAGCTCGCTGCGCTTCCACGGCGAAGGCGGCTACCTGGTGCTCCCGCCGTCGGCGACCGGCGCCGGACTCGTCCGCTGGGAGCGGGCGCCGCTGCCCGGGTCGGCGGCGCCGTGGCTGCCGGACGTCGAAGCGGTCGTGGACGCGCTGGTCGAGGCGAGCACGAGCGCGCCCGGCGGGGGAAGCCGCCTCGCGTACTGAGCCGGTCGTACGGGACCGGTGCGGATCTGTACGGGAGCCGCACCGGTCCCTACGGGCCCAGCCGGACCCGTACCAGATCCGTGCCGGACCATACGGGGACCGGGATTTCGCGTCGGGCGGTCCCGAACTCCCCGTCGGCCGTGGCCGCGAGGCGCGTTCACTCGTACGGGTATGAGCGGGCCGGAGATATACGGGAAACGGCCCCGGGCGCCTGGAGAACCCCGCTCTGCCCTATATGTTCGGCCTGCCGTCAAGCATTCTCAGCGAGTTGCAGGTGGGTCCTCATGGAGCGGGCGTCCAATGCGCACGGGTCGAACGTCCGCACCGCCGCGCTCGCGGGCGCGGCGGTCCTCGCCCTCGTACTGCCGCTGGCCGCTGCCACAGCAGGCCCTGCGGGACGGGGCAGCGACCGTGGCGACAGGACTGAGGCGCCGCCTGCCGCGCCGTCCATCTCGGTTTCCGCCGCACCGGCCGAGAACGCCGAGGACGCCGAGAACGCCCAGGACGCCGACGGCAGGGCGGTTGGCGGCGCGGGGAGGGGCGGCTCCACCGTCGCGGCCCGTGGCGCGTCCGCTCTGCTGCCGGACCTCGGCCTCACCGGCACCTCCCGCTGCGGTCCCGAACTCACCTCGCCTGAAGGGGTCGAGGCCCAGACCTGCGTCCTGCGCGAGGGCCGCGACACGTGGGGGCGCACGTACTACCGCAACGCGACCGGGCGCACGCTGCAGGCAGTCCTGAGCCTGATGCGCCCCGACGGCAGGACCGTGCAGGTGTACTGCACCCTCGAGGCGAAGGACGACCCGGGGGCGTGCGAGACGCCGCGTGCGCCGGGGTGGGGAGCCGGTGCAACTCCCACCGGGCAACGGGCGGCTGAGCCTGGGGAGACGGCTGGGGACGCTGCTGAGCGCACGACAGAGCGGGGCGAGGGTGAGAGCCAGGCGTACGGGGCAGCGGCGTACGGGGCTGTGGCGGAGATCGCGGCAGCGGACTCGGACCGGCTGTTGCTGCGCTCGGGGAGCAACTCCCCTTACAGCTGAGCGGGTTGACCTGCGGACTCTGGCACCGCGCCAGGGCATCGCACCCGGGCATAGAGACGCCCGGTCGCTGGCGACGGGGGATGCACCAGCGACCGGGCTTCTAGAACGGTAACAAGAGATCCGCCGTTCGCAAATTCGATCGCGGATTTCCGGACGCCGATTTACCGTTCAGTAGGGGTAGATGTGACAGGAGTCACGTCCAGGCGCCCCGAGCGCGGGCCGCCCCGGTTCAACTCAGCGTCACCTGCCGGTTGGTGAGCCCCCCGCGCGCCCGCCGCTCCTCGGCGGTCAGCGGCGCGTCGGAGGACAGCGCCTCGGTGAGCCGCTGGGCGAACTCCTGCGCCGGCTTCTCCACGTCTTCCGCGCCCACCGAGCTCGGCAGGTCCCACACCGGCACCATGAGCCCGTGGGCCCGGAACGAGCCGACGAGACGGGTCCCCTCGCCGAGCGACGACGTCCCCGCGGCGTGCAGCCGCGCGAGGGCGTCGAGCAGCTTCTCCTCGGAGTGCGGCATGACCCAGCGCAGATGGTTCTTGTCCGGGGTCCGGCACCAGTACGCCGCCTCGACGCCGGAGAGCCGGGCGGTGGGGATCGCGGCCTCGTTGGCCCGCTCCAGGGAGGCGGCGACCTCGGGCGTGGTGTTCGCGGCGTCCTCCAGCCAGAACTCGAAGCCGCTGTGCACGACCGGCGTGAACGGGGCCGCCGGGTCGAGCAGATCCTGCAGGCGCGGGCTGTCGGCGGGGACGCGCTCGGCGGCCACGGGGGTGCCCGGCGCGGCCTCGAGCGCCCGCCGCAGCACGTCCGCGAGGTCGCGGCTGATGTCGCCGGAGGCGGTGTCGTTCTGCAGGCCGAGCATCACGGCGCCGTTGTCGCGGCGCAGTGCGGGCCACGCCATCGGCAGCACGGTCGCCAGCGTGACCGACGGGACGTCCTCGGGCAGCCCGCCCTTGAGGCCCAGCTCCACGGTCGCGGCGGGTACGAGCTCCCGCAGGGCGACCCAGTCGCACTCGCCCGGCAGGCCTTCGAGCGGGCGCTGCACGAGCTCGGTCACGGCGTGCGCGGCGGCCCGCCCGTGACATGCCTTGTAGCGGCGGCCGGAACCGCAGGGGCAGGGCTCGCGTGCGCCGACGACCGGAATGTCTCCATCGGAAACCTGGGTGGCAGAGCTCTTCCCGGAAGTCTTGGCCTTCGTCTGAGGGCGCTTCTTGGCCATGGCGTGGGTTTCTCCGTTACGGCGGTGTGTCCTGGCCGCCGAGCCTAGCCCTTCGCTGTGGTCTGCGACGCGCTCCTCCGAACGCGCCTGCCGCCCCGGGTCTCCGGCCGGGTCTCCGGATGAGGTCGGGCCTCCGCCCTGGGCCGGGTTTCTGGCCGCGGTCGCGCCCTGGTCGAGACCGGGCCTCTGGGCGCGGTCGCTCAGTCCACGTCGTTGAAGAGGTCGGCAACGTCCAGCGCGGGGACCCCCACGCGCGTAGAAATGCTCTGGCGCCGCGGCGCCGGGGCGAGGACGGCCCACACGGTGACCTCGCCCGCCGCGTCGTCCCGTACGCCCCAGTCCTGGGCGAGTGCCGTGATGATGTTGAGCCCGCGGCCGCCGCGGGCCGTCACCGAGGGAGTGGCCGGAAGTGGTCGGGTCGGACCCCCGCCGTCCGTCACCTCGACGGTCAGCCGGCCGAATTCGTCCACGCGCCAGGCGGCGCGCACCGCGTCGGGCCCGTCGCCGTTCGTCCCCGTGTGCAGCGGACGACCGTGCCGACATGCGTTGCTGAGGAGTTCGGAGAGGACCAGGACAGCGTCATCGACCACAGAATCCGGCAGTCCGCTTATCCGGAGCCCCTCGCGCATCCTGCGCCGCGCCGCACCCACGCCCGCTGGGCCATGGGGCACGGCCATGATCGACGAAGTCGGCACCTCCTGTGCCACCACCAACGCCACCCCCGAGACCTCCTTTGCCCCACGCCACGGGAACGATGCCCCCTTGGACTGGACCGGAAACCGGCCAACCGCGATCCCGTGGCGCACTCGCAACGATCGAATACGTACCGAACGCGCCGGTGCACTCCCTGTAAGGGGAAGGGGGCTGCGGCGGGCTTCTCCACCTGATCCGCCGGGCACGCCCTATGCGCGGCCGAGCAGGGACAGCACCTGCCGGGGGCGGTTGGTGATCACGGCGTCCACGCCGAGGCGCTCGCAGAGTTCCACGTCAGCCGGGGAGTCGACGGTCCAGACGTGGACACGGTGGCCCGCCCGGTGGGCGCGGTCGACGTAGCCGGGGTGGTTCCTCAGGATCCGGATGCCCGGCCCGGCGATCCGGGTGCCGGCCGGAAGCCGGCCGTCGCGGTAGCGGGGCGAGAGGAACTGCATCAGATAGACGGTCGGAATGTCCGGCGCCCCGAAGTTCACGCGGTGCAGCGAGCGCGCCGAGAAGCTCATGACCCGTACGGCCGAGGGCTCGCCCGCGGGCGGGGTGTCGAGCCCGAAGCGGCGCAGCAGCTCCAGCAGCCTCTCCTCGACCTGGCCCGCCCAGCGGGTCGGGTGCTTGGTCTCGATGGCGAGCTCCACGCGGCGGCCGGCGTCCGTGACGAGTTCGAGGAGCCGCTCGAGGGTGAGGACGGAGGTGCTGTCCCCGCGCGCGGTCTCGTCCCGCTCCGGGGACTCGTCCGTGTTCTTGGTGCCCTTCCAGGAGCCGAAGTCGAGCGCGGCGAGGTCCGAGAGCTCCATGGCGGACACGGAGCCCCGGCCGTTCGAGACGCGGTTGACCCGCCAGTCGTGGACACAGACGAGATGCCCGTCGGCGGTGAGCCGTACGTCGCACTCGAGGGCGTCGGCGCCGTCCTCGATGGCTTTGCGGTACGCAGCCAGCGTGTGCTCCGGGGCGTCCTCGGACGCACCGCGGTGGGCGACCACGGAGATCGTGTGCGGCCCCGGACGGAGGTCGCGGGCCGGGTGCGCATAGGTCATCGCGTTATGGTGCCACCGCCGGGCGGGGCGACGCTCGTACGGCCGCGGCTCGCGCGCCAGCGGATGCGTCCGTTTCGTCCGGGATAAAGGATGGCGGTCCATACCACGGTCACTGCTTACGGTGCTCTGACGCCCTGTGGGAAATGCTGGCGACGAGAGTGGGTTACGTGGGCCGTGACCGATGAATACTGACGTAACCGTCGCGACAGAGCGACTGACGTGCACCTGAGGAGAAAGCTGTGAGCACCGAGAACGAGGGCGCCGCCGTTCCGCCTGGGGTGGAGCCGCCGTCGGCGCCCGAGACGCCGGTCGCCGGGCCCGCGTCCGCGTCCGGCGCACCGACCGCAGACTCCGCGCGCCGTGCCGAGCCGGCGCGGCCGCCCGCGCCGCCCGCTCAGGGACACGCGCGCGTGGAGGCGGACACGGACTATGCGCTGCCGGCGCCGGAGGAGCGGACAGCGCAGCTTCCCACGGTGGGTGCAGGGGGCGGCCGCTCCGACAGCCGCTCCGACGGTGGCTCCGACGGTGGCTTCGACGGCGGGTCCGCCGCCCGTACGGCCGAATTCGCCGAGTACCCGGCGTACGGCGCACGGTCCGCGCATGGCACACCCCCGGGTCAGGAGCCGCAGCAGCCTTCGGGGCCCCACTCGGAACACCCCGGTCAGCCTGGTGCGGCGGGTCAGCCCGGTGCACATGGTCAGCCCGGTGCGCCTGGTCAGCCGGGTCAGGCATACGGGTCTCCGGGGGCCGCGAGCCCGGCCGGGGGTGCCGGCTGGCCGCCCCCGCCACCGCCCGGTAGCGGCTGGGGCAGTGGCCCTGCCCCCGACCCCGTACCGCCGCCGCCCGGCGGCTCGCCGCGCAAGCGGACCGGTATGGTCGTCGCGGCCGTACTCACCGCCGCGCTGGTCGCGGGCGGCGTCGGCGGCGGTATCGGCTACCTGGCCGCCGACCGTGGCGACAGCACCGGCTCGACCACCGTCTCCGCGTCCGGCGACCCCGAGGTGCTCAACCGCTCGCCCAAGTCCGTCTCCGGCATAGCGCAGCGGGCGCTCCCCAGCGTCGTCACGCTCGATGCGCAGGGCAGCCAGGGCGAGGGCGGCACGGGCACCGGCTTCGTCTACGACAAGCAGGGCCACATCCTCACCAACAACCACGTGGTGGCCTCCGCGGCCGACGGCGGCAAGCTGACCGCGACCTTCTCCAACGGCAAGAAGTACGACGCCGAGGTGGTGGGCCGCGCCCAGGGCTACGACGTGGCCGTACTCAGGCTCAAGAACGCATCGGACGCGAAGCTGAACCCGCTGCCGCTCGGCGACTCGGAGAAGAAGGTCGCGGTCGGCGACGCCACGATCGCGATCGGCGCGCCCTTCGGCCTGGCCGGCACGGTCACGACGGGCATCATCAGCGCCAAGAACCGCCCCGTCGCCTCCAGTGACGGCGGCAGCAGCAACGCCTCGTACATGAGCGCCCTCCAGACGGATGCCTCGATCAACCCGGGCAACTCCGGCGGCCCGCTCCTCAACGCCCAGGGCGCGGTCATCGGCATCAACTCCGCCATTCAGTCGGCGGGCAACGGGCTCGGCGGCGAGGCACAGCAGTCCGGCAGCATCGGCCTCGGCTTCGCCATCCCGATCAACCAGGCGAAGCGCGTCGCCGAGACCCTGATCAGGACCAGCGAGCCGGTCTACCCGGTGATCGGCGTCCAGGTGGACATGCGCGAACAGGGCGAAGGCGCCCGTATCTCCCAGACCGGGAACGGCGGCTCCGAGGCGGTCACCCCGGGCGGCCCGGCCGACAAGGCGGGCCTGAAGCCCGGTGACGTCATCACCAAGCTCGACGACACGGTCATCGACAGCGGCCCGACCCTGATCAGCACGATCTGGACCCACCAGCCGGGCGACCAGGTCAAGCTCACGTACGAGCGCGACGGCAAGACGTCAACGGTGGACGTCACCCTGGGCTCCCGCAAGGGCGACAGCTAACCGCTGGGCTGACCCTGCGTCGCCCCAGGTGGGCGACGCGGGGAGGGTTGCCCGATGGTCCAGGTCCCTCGACGAACGGGCCAGGACCACACGTACAGTGACGCACGCGCGGCCCCAAAAAGTTCGGACGGCGATGTCGAGAACCCGTGGTCGGCTCCGTCCCCGAGGTGAACGCGACCACAATGGGTCGCACCAGCACCGAGGAGAAACACCATGGCCAAGTACTTGCTGCTCAAGCACTACCGCGGAGCCCCGGCTGCAGTGAACGACGTGCCCATGGACCAGTGGACGGTGGAGGAGATCTCGGCCCACGTGCAGTACATGCGCGACTTCGCGGCCCGCCTCGAAGGGACCGGCGAGTTCGTCGACGGTCAGGCGCTCGCCCCCGAGGGGGCGTGGGTCCGGTACGACGGCGAGGGGCGCCCGCCGGTGACCGACGGCCCGTTCGCCGAGACCAAGGACCTCATCGCCGGCTGGATGGTGATCGACGTCGACAGCTACGAGCGCGCCATCGAGCTGGCCGGGGAGCTGTCGGCCGCCCCGGGGGCGGGCGGGAAGCCGATCCACGAGTGGCTCGAGGTGCGCCCGTTCCTGGCCGCGCCACCCACCATCACGGACTGTCATCGATGAACGAGGCCCTGCTCCGGAGCCTCACGCCGAGCGTGCTCGGGATCCTCGTCCGCCGCGGAGCCGACTTCGCGGCGGCCGAGGATGCCGTGCAGGACGCGCTGGTCGAGGCGGTCCGCGTCTGGCCGGCCGACCCGCCGCGGGACCCGAAGGGCTGGCTGGTCACCGTGGCCTGGCGCCGGTTCCTCGACGCGACCCGGGCGGACGCCGCCCGCCGCCGGCGTGAGGACCGCCTCGACGAGGAGCCGGCGCCCGGGACCGCGCCCGCGGTCGACGACACGCTCCAGCTCTACTTCCTGTGCGCCCACCCCTCGCTGACGCCGTCGTCCGCGGTCGCGCTCACGCTGCGCGCCGTCGGCGGGCTGACCACCCGCCAGATCGCCCAGGCCTACCTGGTGCCCGA
The DNA here is from genome assembly GCF_052245475.1 of Streptomyces sp. 7N604. Classification (NCBI taxonomy): domain Bacteria; kingdom Bacillati; phylum Actinomycetota; class Actinomycetes; order Kitasatosporales; family Streptomycetaceae; genus Streptomyces; species Streptomyces sp. 7N604. Next base: position 45,636 of record NZ_JBQQBX010000020.1, read on the forward strand.
GGCGACCATGGCGCAGCGCATCAGCCGGGCCAAGCGCACCGTCTCCGGCGTGCGGTTCGACCAGCCCGGCGATGTCGCCACCGTGCTGCGCGTCCTCTACTTGGTCTTCAACGAGGGCTACTCCGGCGACGTCGACCTCGCCGCCGAAGCCATCCGGCTCACCCGGCAGCTCGCGGCCGCGATCGACCACCCCGAGGTGGCGGGGCTGCTCGCCCTCATGCTGCTCCACCACGCCCGGCGCACGGCCCGCACCGCGCCCGACGGCAGCCTGGTGCCGCTCGCCGAGCAGGACCGCGGCCGATGGGACACTAAGTCGATCGCCGAGGGCGTCGAGATCCTGCAGGCGGCCCTCGCCCGCGACCGGCTGGGCGAGTTCCAGGCCCAGGCCGCCATCGCTGCACTCCACGCTGACGCACCCACCGCCGAGGAGACTGACTGGGTGCAGATCGTCGAGTGGTACGACGAGCTCACGCGCCTGACCGACAGCCCGGTCGTCCGGCTCAACCGCGCGGTGGCCGTCGGCGAGGCCGACGGACCGCGCGCCGGCCTGGCGGCGCTCGCAGCGCTGGACGACTCCTCCCCAAGCTCTTCGAGCAGGGGATACCCCATACCCCGCCACGCCGCGGTGGCGGCGTACCTCCACGAGCGCGACGGCGACCTGGCGACGGCGGCACGGCTGTACGCCGAGGCGGCCCAAAAGGCACCCAACCTCGCCGAGCGCGACCACCTGACGCGCCAGGCCGCCCGGCTCAACGCCCGCCGGTGCCGCTGACGGGTCGCGCCGACACCCTGTACGACTTGGCGGGCTGCGGATGAGGGCGCAGGGGCCGGTGGTGGAGACGGCAGCACCACCAACGGGGACTGCGGCGGCCTCTTTGGAGGCAAAGCCAGCGAGCCTTGCCCGAGCTCCAGTCCGAGTTCAAATCCGAGCCCCAGCGAGTCGAGCGACAACGGCGGCCTCTTCGGCGGCCCATCCGGCTAGACCAGCACCACTATTTTTCGTCCTTTCGCTGCTATGACGTGCGGAGATCTCGTTGGTAAGCGTTCGCGGACACATTGGGTCACTCAAGGTGACGCGATGCTGCCTTTTTGCCCGGGGTCCGGTCTGGCCCGGATGGGCCCCAGTTCCGGAGTCTGTGGACCAGGAGTGGACCTACCGCCCGAGCGAGGGGCCCGCGGCCGGTAGGCTGTACCCGCTCCGCCGCAGGTAGGCGGGGCAAGGGGAGGGTTGCCCGAGCGGCCTAAGGGAACGGTCTTGAAAACCGTCGTGGTGGCGACACCACCGTGGGTTCAAATCCCACACCCTCCGCAGATGCATGGCCCCTGACCAGGCAATTCGGTCGGGGGCCGTTCTCCTGTGCGCTGTCCGTCAGCCACCGTGGTTCCCGTCGGTTCCCGGTCCATCGGGCACGGCAGGGGCACGGGCCTTCTGATCCGTGGGCGTGGAGCTGCGCAGTGGACAGGTTGCCGACGCGGCCGGGGTGAACATCCAGACCCTGCGCTACTACGAGCGGCGTGGGCTGCTTCCCGCACCGGAGCGCAGCCCCGGTGGTCACTGCCTGATCCGCGCCCGCCTCGGGCTACCAAGGCATTGGCGGCATCCCGAGCGGTCAGGACTCCGAAGAGGTAGCCACCAGCTGTTATCCGGGGCTGACGCGCCCTCGCCAGCCGCCGGTTTCGCGACCGCGCTGTTCGATGTACTCCTTGAAGCGCCGCATGTCGCCCTTGACGCGCCGGTCGATCACGCCGACCGCGGACGCGGTCTTCTCCGCCACCCCGGTCGGTTCGACGTCCATCACGAGCTCCACGCGGGTGTGCGTGTCATCCAGGCGCTGGAAGTGGACCATGCCCATCTGCTTGGTGTCGCCGCTGGTGGTGCGCCAGGCGATCCGTTCGTCAGGGAGCTGGTCGACGATCTCGGTGTCGAATTCCCGCCGTACGCCACCGACCTTCGTGGTCCAGTGGTTATGGGTGTCGTCGAGCTGGGTCACCTCCTCGACCCCCTCCATGAAGTTCGGGAAGTCCTCGAACTGCGTCCACTGGTTGTAGGCGGTGTGGACTGGAACCTCGACCTCCACCGATTCCTTCACCGTGCTCATGACTGCACTTCCTTTCCGTGTCCATCGTGTCGGCAGCGGTTCTGCCGCACATGGTCGGCCAGGTGCGGCGGGTACCCCTGATTGCCCGGATTACGACCCGCGGGCCGTTCCCCGACCACTCGAACAGCGAGAGAACCTGCGCCCGGCAGCGGCCCTGCCGCACCAGGGCGCACCGGTCCGCGGCTACCGCGCGTGGCGGTGGCCTGAGAGGTGTCAGTCAGCGCGAGGCCAGAGGCGCCTCCGGCGGGCCCCCGACGTCCGGTCGCGGGAGCGCCCATCTCTTCAGGTCAGAGCAGCGGTGACGTCCGAAAGCCGCTCGGTTTTTGAAAACTGTCGTGGTGGCGACACCACCGTGGGTTCAGCACGTGGTCGCGGACCCGCGGCCCGTCCGGTCGAACCGCCGTCGTGGCGATGACTCCGATCGGGCGCCGATCCCGCACCATGCATTCGACGGTCGCGACGCCGCCGATGAGTTCATCCGGCTCCCGAGGTCCAACTAGACGCAGAAGTCAACGACTACCTGTCCTGGAGGAGCATCATGAGGAAGATCACTGCCGGCCTGTTCATCTCGCTCGACGGGGTCGTGGAGGCACCCGACCAGTGGCACTTCCCGTACTTCAACGACGAGATGGGCGCCGCCGTCGACGCGACCCTCGGCGCGGCCGACACTCTCCTCTTCGGTCGCAAAACCTACGACAGCTTCGCCGGGGCGTGGCCGGAGCGGGAGGCGGCCGGCGGCGAGGATGCCGACTTCGCCAAGACGCTCGGCGATGCCCGCAAGATCGTCGTGTCGAACCAGGAGCTCGAGTTCACCTGGCGCAACTCCGAGCAACTCGAGGGCGATCTCGTGGACGCCGTTACCGCCTTGAAGAACGAGCCGGGCGGGAACATCGCCCTGAGCGGCTCGGTCTCGGTCGTCCGCCAACTGCTGGCCGCCGGACTGCTGGACGAGTTGCATCTGCTGGTGCACCCGATCGCCGTTCGCAAGGGCATGCGGTTGTTCGACGAGGGCGAAACCCCGATCCCACTGAAGCTGATCTCGTCCGAGACGTTCCGGACCGGCGTTCTGAACCTGGTCTACGCCCCGGCCCAGTCGACCGGCAGCGCCACCTACGACGACGCCAAGATCCACCTGCCCCAGTCCGAGCAGTAGCAACGTCGTGTTGACGGCACCCCGGTGCTCGATTGCTGAGCAGCTCGGTGGGGCCGGCCGCAGCTGATCGTCTTCACTGCCGCGCAGCTGGTCGCGCTCCGGACGCGCCGCGCCCACCCCCCTCCGCTCAGACGGCATAAGGGCAGGTGAGAGGGGGTGTCCGGAGCTTCCGGACACCCCCTCTGTCTCGATCTCTGTCTCGAACTGTCCCGGAACGCCGAGGCCTCGCGCTGCGCTACGTACGGCCGGGCGACCGGTGGCCGGATCAGTGCTGTTGCCCGTCGGTTTCCGGGCCCCTGCTCCGGTCCGGTGTCCGGGTCAGTCCTGCTGGGCACCCGAGGGCAGGCTGCGCAGCTGCATCGTCGACGCCGTGCTGGTGCCGAAGCCGTAGTCCAGCAGCTTCGCGGCGTCGTTGTAGCGGTCCGTGCCGTTCAGGACAACGCCGATGAGGGTCTTGTCGCCGCGTGTGGCGGCGAAGACGAGGCAGGGGCCGGCGGTGGAGCCGGTGCCGGTCTTGATGCCGATGGCGCCGCTGTAGGAGCCGAGCAGCTTGTTGGTGTTGTACCAGGTGTACGTGCGCGTGCCGCCCGTGCTCGTCGTCGCGTAGCGCACGGTCTTCTGCGTCTTGACGACCGTACGGAACGTCGAGTACTTCATGGCGCTCCGACCGAGCTTGGCCAGGTCGCGCGGGGTGGTGTAGTTGTTCCCGGTCGTCGATATGCCGTCGAACGAGTCGAAGCGGGTGTTGGTCATGCCCAGGTCGGCGGCCTTCTTGTTCATCTTGCTGATGAACGACTGCACCCGCGCGGACCGGGTGGTACCGGTGCCGAAGGTGTCGGCGAGGGCGTACGCGGCGTCACAGCCCGAGGGCAGCATCAGCGCGTACAGCAGCTGGCGGACCGTCACGCGGTCGCCCGTCCTGAGGTCCGCGGTGCTCGCGCCGTTGGCGGCCACATAGTCGCGGTAGGTCTGACTGACGGTGACCTTGCGGTCGAGGTCGAGATTGGTCTGGCTGAGGACCACACGGGCGGTCATGATCTTCGTCGTGCTGGCCATCGGCCGCTTGGTGTCGGCGTACTTGCTGTACCGCGTGGCGCCGGTCGCATTGTCCAGCAGGAAGGCGCCCTTGGCGCTCACCGTGGGCGCGGTGGCCGCCTGCGCGGGCGCGGCCATGGGGGAGATTGTCAGGACAGCACCCGCGGTAAGGACCACAGCCGCGGTCTTGCGCATGCGCGTGGTCGCACCAGTTTTGCGTACGCCCGTCCGTTGCCGTACGCGTATGCCCTTGTTGAGGGTTATCAAGTCGAACGCTCCGATATCAGCCTGAAGCGGCGGAAAGACTTCAATCGCAGGCGCTGAAGTGCGCTGCTGCCTCACAGACGCAGGAGACGGGGCAATGGATGTACGGCTGCGGTGTGATTTTGGTCCCCGTACGAGTCCCGGGCGTCGACTCGGAGTCGGGGGCAAGGGCCGTCAGGAGGTCGTACTGCCGCCGACCTGGACACGGATTCTTCCGGTGCGCTCATGCGGCTGAGGACGTCCTGCCCCTCCTGCTAGGTTGGGTGCCATCTCAGCCGGGGCCATACGGGACCGGCTGTCCGCACCCTGGGCGGCCCAGCGTAATAACTGGGGTATCCAGGAAGAGTCCGTGACCACGGTGGGCGACCGGCATCGTGCGACGTGAGTTCGCGGGCTGGTCCCTTGCGGCGGAACAAGGGCCGCCCTGCCACAGGGTCAGCTACAGATTCCGCGCCCCGCTCCACCCCGCTTCACCCTGCTCCACCGGGGCTTCCTGGCCCCGAGCTGAATTTTCTGTGCCGGCGGGAAATCAGTTCGACCATGTTCCCAAAGTGGTCGAACTGTTCCCGCCCCTCGCGAGACCGGTTCGATCGCTCCTCAGAGAGAGAATGTCGGACCGTTGGGCGACACCGTCATCCTCGCGATTCTGGCCATCGCCGGTGTGTGCACGATTCTGCTTTTCGCCGTCAAGGGCGTACTGGACCAGTTGCCCGGCATCTTCGAGTCCTGGCACCGTGCCCGCAGGGCCTGGCGCGGGGACGATGCTGACGACGGCGGCTCCAGCACGCAGTAGCCGCGCGGGTGGGCCGCAGGCGACCACTCACCCCATCCGGACCGGTTCACCGGTCCGGATGCTCCATGCGCTGTCGGCGGCTGCCTCGGGCAGAGCGGAGGGTGTCCGGAAGTCGGACTAACTTTCTGCCGGCGCCGAACGCGCGAGGGCGATCAGGCGGAGCGCCCTCTCAGGCGGCGAACATCTCAGGGCGACGAGGCCGACGATACGAGCGCTTCGAGTTTGTTGAGCGACTGAGTCCAGCCTTCGTCGTGGAGAGCGCGGCGCCGCTCCGTAGCGAAGTCGCCCTGGGTGACCACCAGTTCCGTCGACTCAGTGCCGAGTTCGCGCAGCGACAGGGTCACCACCGTCTCCTGGTCCTCGGGATCTGGATCCTCCCACCGGAACGTGTAGGACAGACGTTCTGGAGGGACGACTTCACGGAATTCCCCTGCCAGGTAGAACCGATCACCTTCGGGAGGCTGCATCCCAATCCGATAACCGCCCCCTGGCCGGAGGTCGATCTCCACACTCGGGATGGTGAATCCGTCAGGGCCCCACCACTTCGCCAGTTCCTGCGGTTCGGTCAGCGCACGGAATACGACCGAGGGCCGTGTGCCGAGCACGCGCCGCAGGCGCAACCTCAGCCCGCCGTTGCGCGTCATCACGGACCTCCTGGATCAAGGTGTCGGCACTTCCCATGTTAGGAAGGCGGCGGGAACTGCAGGGCCCCAGACGCGCCTGCGAGTCATCAGCCCTCAGCCCTCAGCCCTCAGCCCCAAGCCTTCATCAAGAACCGTCCGCAGGCGAGTACACACGTCGGTCACGGCTGCCGCATCGGGCAGAAGCCCGGCATCGAACATGGCCATCTGCAGCGCAGGTCCGTAAGCGCCGTACCGGGCGAGATCGTCTTTGAGTGCAGGCTGCACGATGAAGTGGATGTGCCCTGGCACCGCGCCCGCATGGGACCAGAGACAGATGTACACCTGCTCCGGCTCCATCGCCGTAGTGACCGCAGAGCTGACCCTCTGCAGCAGCGGGCCGAGCTCGCTGGATTCGTCTGCCGTCAGTTCGGCCACATGGATCACGTGCCTGATCGGCTTGACCACCAGCGTCCCCAGGCCCAGCGGCCCCACGCAGTGCTCAACGACCCACCCACCGGTCTTCAAGATCGTCCCGCCCGGCAGGAACTCAGTACCGGCGATGAGCCCGCAAGCCATGCATGCCGGATCGGTACCCGGACCCTCGTCCAACGCTGCCACTCCTCAGCTCGGAAGCGGCCAGCGTTCCCTGTCGTGGCGAGGACATCAACCTTCCAGCCTCGGCCCGAGCCTCCGACGGGGGTGTCCGGAACCTCCGGACACCCCTGCTTCCCGTCACGCCGTCGCCAGCCGCAGGATCAGCGCGACCAGGGCGAGCAAGGCGATCACGAGGGGGGCGGGGAGGTTCTTGGTGTCCTTGGCGCGGATGTGGAAGGTGCAGGCGGTGATGAAGTAAAGGATCAGTCCGATCGCGGCGGCAATGCCGATCGGGGCCCAGATGAGGCCGAGGAGCAGGCCTCCGGCCCCGGCGAGAAGGATGATCGCGAGGTAGTTGAGCTTGTCCTCCTGGACGCCCACCCGGGTGTAGGTCTGGACGACCCGCTCCTCGTGGCTGAGCTTGCGGGTGGCCGAGTACGTCAGGAGCGCGGCGAGGACGAGCGATACGAGGACGGTGGCAACAAACATGGTGCGGCTCCAACAGCTTGTTGACATTCAGGATGATACGTCCTGAATGGTCAGCTGCGGGGGTTCCCGCGGGAGCGGGGCTTGGCGCGGATGTGCATGCGTTCGCCCTGGCGTCCGAAGAGGCTGAGGATCTCGGCGGGGCCCTCTCCGGCGCTGCTGAACCAGTGGGGGAGGCGGGTGTCGAACTCGGCGGCCTCGCCCGGGGTCAGGACCAGATCGTGGTCGGCCAGGACGAGGCGCAGGCGCCCGGAGAGGACGTAGAGCCACTCGTAGCCTTCGTGGGTCCGCAGGTCGGGTTCCTCGTCGCTGGGCCGGGGCGGGATGACCAGTTTGAAGGCCTGGAGTGGGCCGGGCGAGCGGGTCAGCGGGACCACGGTCCTGTCGCCGGCCCGGCGCGGGGCGAGGCGGACGCGGGGGTCGCCGATCTCGGGGGCGCCCACCAGTTCGTCCAGGGGTACGCGGTGCGCCTGGGCAATGGGCAGCAGAAGCTCCAGGCTGGGGCGGCGCTGCCCGGACTCCAGCCGGGACAGGGTGCTCCTGGAGATCCCCGTGGTATCCGACAGCGACGCCAGCGTGACGCCGCGCTGGGTACGGAGGCGCTTCAGGCGCGGGCCGACCCTGGCCAGGACGTCGCTGAGGGCGGGGGCTGCCGCTGGGCCGGCCCCGGGGCCGACCGTGGGGTCGGCGGCGGGGCTGGTGGAATGCGAGTGCTCCATGTCGGCCATTTCAAAACGCGCGTCCCGGAAATGGCAATAAAAGTTGTCGGAACCGGACCAACAGCTGCAGCCTCCAGGGCGGAGTCTTCGCGAAGACAGCGGATAACAGGAGATGACGCCCGTGAGCCGGCATCAGCAGCCCGACGACCACAAGCACCCTGACCACCCCGACCACCACGCCGACTCGATCGACTGGGAGGCCTTCGGCGACCAGCTCGAGCGGGACGGCGAGATTCATCTCCCGGCCCTGGAACAGGCGATGGCCTGGCTGCGGAGCCTCATCCCGGACGAAGGCCACGCCCCCGCCGCCAACCACGCCCCCGCCCCTGCCCCCGAGGTCAGCCGCGTCCTCGACGTGGGCAGCGGCCCCGGTGTCGCCTCGGCCCTGCTCGCCCGGGTGTTCCCCGGTGCCGAGGTCGTCGCGGTCGACGGCGAGCCGAGTCTGCTCGAACGGGCCGGGGCGCGCGCCGTCCGCGAGGGGCTCGCCGACCGGGTCCGCACCCACCAGGCCGACCTGACGTACGGGATCTCCGGTCTCGGTACGGCCGACGTGATCTGGACCCGTCAGGTGATCCACCACCTCGGCGACCAGCAGGCCGCCCTGAGCGATCTCGGCGCGGTACTCCGGCCCGGAGGGCTGCTCGCGGTCGTCGAGCGCGGACTCACCGCGCGCTTCCTGCCCCGCGACATCGGCACCGGACGGCCCGGGCTCCAGGCCAGGCTGGACGCGGCCGCGGAGGACTGGTTCGCCGAGATGCGCACCGCCCTGCCCGGCCACACCCCGGCGGTCGAGGACTGGCCCGCGATGCTCGCCGGCGCCGGCCTCACCCCTGCCGGGACCCGCTCGTTCCTCGTCGACCTTCCGGCCCCCTTGGGCGTGCGGCCGCGCGAGTACCTGCAGGCCCAACTCACTCGTGTGCTCGACAAGATGGGGGACCGCCTCGCGCCCGACGACCTCGACGTGCTGAAGACGCTGACCGACCCCGAGTCGCCCTCCGGCATCCTCGGACGCCCCGATGCCTTCTACCTCGCCGCCATGACCGTCCACACCGCACGGAACAACCACCACCGTCCCGCCTGATCAGAGCCCCGCTTCTCCCGGAGCCGTGTGCCGCGCCGCCGAGGCGATGGTGGCGCGGGCCTCGCGTTCCGTGAGGCCGGTGTGGAGCGCCGCGTCGGTGAGGGCCGCGGCCAGGTCCCGGCCGAGCCCGGTCTCGTACGCCCGGCAGGCGGCCCAGAAGAGCCGGTCGTTCCGCTGCCCGGGCCGGGAGTCCCGTACGAACTGGACGAGCGCGGCGCCGCTCCGGCCGTGCCCACCCGGGCCGTACGCGTACGGGCCCTGTTCGTCCTGCGCCCCCTGACCGGGGCGCGCGGGAGGCGGGGTGAGCAGGCGTACGAGGGGGGCCGGGGCGGGCGCCGGTTCCGTGGGGCCGGGGGCGAGCCGGTAGACGCCGCGGGTGCTGTACGAGCCGGGGCCGACGAGGTAGCCGCCGGTGCCCCGGACGTCGATGCCGGGGGCCAGACGGCCGGCCGAGTTCGGTACCGGCCTGCCGGGCGGGCCCGTCAGCCACAGGTGGCGGCCGCCGCTTGGCGTGAGGACGGTGACCGTGGGCGGAAGGGTGAAACCGTGCTCGCGGGCGAGGCGTCTCAGTGCGGCGAGGCTGTCCGTGCCGTTCTTGACGTCGAGGTCGAGGCCGATGAGGTGGTGCGGGGCGCGGCCGCAGGCGATGCCGTAGCCGGTGGCCCAGGGCGCGGCGGCGAACAGCGCCAGGACCGCCGCAGGGTCGGTCGTCGCGTCGTGAATGCCGTGGCCCGCCCGGCCGCACTCGCCGGTGCACCGTACGGGCTCGGGGTCCGCGTGGTGCGGGGAGCGCACGGCGGGCAGCTTGCCGCGGGTCAGCGGGATGACGAGGAGGCCACGGGCCGCCGCGGCCAGGGCGTGGCGGCGGGCGTCGGCCGAGGGGAACCCGGCCGTCGGGGGAACCTCGGCAGGAGGCCAGGGGATGCCGGAGGAGGCCATACCCCACATTTTCGTGCATGTGTTCGACTCCGGAAAGGGGTACGGCCGCCTTCTTGCCCCGAAAGGGCCTCTGAGGGTGCAGTTGGCCGAAATACGCCGGAACGCCTCTGCTGCGCGACGGCGCCCCCCGGGAGTGTCGTCCCGCAGCCGTTTCCGCGACCTTGACAGGCGGCCTGACCTGACGGACAGTCAGAAACCCTGAACTACCTGAACCACCGGAACTCGACGGCAGAACGAGGTGGGCGTGGACGACGGGCTGTACGAGCGGCTCAAGGCGTACGAAGGGCGCCCCGCGGCGACCGGCGGAGAGGGGAAGGATCCCGTCAACGAGCCCATGATCCGGCACTGGTGCGAGGCGATGGGCGACACCAGCCCCGCCTACCCCGCCGTCGCGCCGCCGACGATGCTCCAGGCGTGGACGATGGGCGGGCTGTCCGGGCACACGGGGCGGACCGAGGCGTACGACGAGCTGCTCGGGCTCCTGGACGCGGCCGGGTTCACCTCGGTCGTGGCGACGGACTGCGAGCAGGAGTATCTGCGGCCCCTGCGCCCCGGCGACCGGATCAGCTTCGACGCGGTGATCGAGTCGGTGTCACCGCGGAAGACGACGAAGCTCGGTACGGGCCACTTCGTCACCACGCGCATGGACGTCCGCGCGGACGGCGAGCCCGCGGGCACTCACCGCTTCCGTATCCTCAAGTACGCGCCCGCGACCAGGAAGCCGCAGCCGCGGACCCAGCAGGAGAAGAGGCCGCAGGAGGAAAGGCCGCAGGAGGAAGGGCCGCAGGAGGAGCGGGGCCCATCGCCCGCCAGGCGCCCCCGGCCGGTCGTCAACCGCGACAACGCGGGCTTCTGGGAGGGCGTCGCGCGGCGCGAACTCCTCATCCAGCGCTGCACCCCCTGCGGGAGCCTCCGCTTCCCCTGGCTCCCCGGCTGCAACAGCTGCGGCTCCGCGGACTGGGACACCGTACGCGCCTCCGGCTCCGGGACCGTCTACTCGTACGTCGTCATGCACCACCCGCCGTTCCCCGCGTTCGACCCTCCCTACGCGGTGGCGCTGGTCGAGCTGGCCGAGGGCGTGCGGATGATCAGCAACATCACCGGGGTGCCGTACGACAAGGTCCGGATCGGCATGCCGGTGGAGCTCGGATTCCTCGAGCCCGACGAAGAGTTGACGCTGCCCGTCTTCCGGGGAAGCGAGGGCTGAAGCGATGACCCACGCCGGCGAGGAACTGCCGCCGCTGCGCATCCCGGTCACCCGCACGCTCATCGTCGCCGGCGCGATCGCGTCCCGGGACTACCAGGACGTGCACCACGACGCCGAAGCGGCCAGGGCCAAGGGCTCCCCCGACATCTTCATGAACATCCTCACCACCAACGGCCTCGTCGGCCGCTACATCACCGACCACTTCGGGCGCGGGGCCAGGCTGCGCAAAGTGGCCATCCGGCTCGGCGTCCCCAACTACCCGGGCGACGAGATGGTGTTGACCGGCACGGTCACCGAAGTGTCCGGCCGGGTCGCCGAGGTGCGGGTGACCGGCGCCAACGACCTCGGCCACCACGTCACCGGCACGGTCACCGTCGAACTCCCGGAGTGGGCCCAGCAGTCGCCTGAGGAGAGCGCATGAGTGTCCGCAACCGCGACTCCCTGGGAGGCAAGGCGGCCATCGCCGGCATCGGTGCCACCGAGTTCTCCAAGGACTCGGGACGCAGTGAGCTGAAGCTGGCGGTCGAGGCAGTCCGCGCCGCGCTGGACGACGCCGGGCTGACCCCCGCCGACGTCGACGGCATGGTCACCTTCACCATGGACACCAGCCCCGAGATCACCGTCGCCCAGGCAGCCGGCATCGGCGAGCTGTCGTTCTTCTCCCGGGTCCACTACGGCGGCGGCGCGGCCTGCGCCACCGTCCAGCAGGCCGCCCTCGCCATCGCCACCGGGGTCGCCGACGTGGTCGTCTGCTACCGCGCGTTCAACGAGCGGTCCGGGCGCCGCTTCGGATCCGGGGTGCAGCACCGCGAGCCCTCGGCCGAGGGCGCCGCGCTCGGCTGGTCGCTCCCCTTCGGCCTGCTCACCCCCGCCTCCTGGGTCGCCATGGCTGCCCAGCGCTACCTCCACACGTACGGGCTGACCCCCGAGGCGTTCGGCCATGTCGCCGTCACCGGCCGCCGCCACGCGGCCAGCAACCCGGCCGCGTACTTCCACGGCAAGCCGATCACGCTCGACGACCATGCCGCATCCCGCTGGATCGTCGAGCCCCTGCGCCTGCTGGACTGCTGCCAGGAGACGGACGGCGGGCAGGCGATCGTGGTGACCTCCGTCGAGCGGGCCCGCGACCTTCCGCACCCGCCCGCGGTCGTCACCGCTGCGGCGCAGGGCGCGGGCCGCGCCCAGGAGCAGATGACGAGCTTCTACCGCGGCGACCTGACCGGCCTGCCCGAGATGAGCGTCGTGGCGCGCCAGTTGTGGCGCAGCAGCGGCCTGCGGCCCACCGACGTCGACGTGGGGATCATCTACGACCACTTCACCCCGTTCGTTCTGATGCAGCTGGAGGAGTTCGGCTTCTGCCCGCCGGGCGAGGCGGCCGGGTTCGTCGCCGCGGGCGAGCTGCCGATCAACACACACGGCGGCCAGCTCGGCGAGGCGTATCTGCACGGCATGAACGGCATCGCCGAGGCCGTACGGCAGGTGCGCGGCAGCTCCGTGAACCAGGTGACGGGCGCTAGCACGGTCCTGGTGACGGCGGGAACCGGAGTTCCGACATCCGGGCTGCTGATTGGTGCGTACGGCTGACTTCTCTCCCCCATGTCGCGTGTCTGACGACTCTTCAGGTTGCGGGGGCCGTTCACTCGCCCTATGGAACGACGAAAGAAGATCATTCAATATGTGATCGCGCTGCTGGCGGCCATGGCGGCCGTACTGGGCGGGCTGTTCGCCGGAACCGGCGCTGCCGCGAAGGACCCGGGCGACGGCGACCCGCGGTCGGCGGGCGCCGAGGTCTTCACCGGACTGGCCTTCGACACCTGCGAGGCTCCGTCCCTCGGTTCCATGAACGCCTGGCGGAAGTCCCACTACCGGGCTGTCGGGGTCTACTTCGGGGGCCGCGGCCGGGCCTGCAAGCAGCAGACCCACCTGGGCCCGCGCTGGATCAGGGAAGTGCACAGGTCGGGCTGGAACGTGCTGCCGCTCTACGTCGGCTCGCAGTCCCCGTGCGTGTTCAACGACGGCAAGAAGCACGTGCCCATCGAGGGGGATCCCTGGACCCGGGGCGTCGAGGAGGCGCGCGACGCCCTCGAGCGGGCGGCCGCACTCGGCATGCGCGAACGCAGCGCCCTCTACCTCGACGTCGAGGCGTACGACCAGCGCGACGCCGAGTGCGCGGAGCACACGCTCGCCTTCGTCCGCGCGTGGAGCCGCGAGGTGCGCCGCCAGGGCTACTTCGCCGGGTTCTACTCCAGCTCCACCTCGGGCGTGGAGCACATCGAGAGCGCGCGGCGGCGCGGGGTGCGGGACCTCCCTGACATCCTCTGGTTCGCGCGCTGGAACGTTCCGCCTTCGCTGTACGAGGAGCAGGTGCTCGACCGCGCGGCATGGGGCCCGCACCGCCGCATCCACCAGTTCAAGGGCAACGTCGTGGAGGAATACGGCGGGGTGAAGATGAAGATCGACCCCAACCTGGTGGACGCGCCCGTCGCGGTCGTCGACCTGGACGAGCCCCTCGACGACGGCAAGTCCCCCAAGAGGCCCGGCAAGAAGCCCGCCCGGACGGCCGCCAAGAACCCTGCCCGGACGGCTGCCAAGAACCCCGCCAAGAACCCTGCCCAGAAGGCCGCCAAGAACGCCGCCAAGAACCCTGCCAAGAACCCTGCCCAGAAGGCGGCCCAGAAGACCGCTCAGTGAGGTCCCGGCCGGGCGCCCGCCCTCGACCCTGATCCAGGCCCGCGTACGGACCCTGACCCAGGGCGGAGACCCCTCCATCTGTGGGAGGTGGGGCCCGCCGCGCCCGTACAACCTGAGGCTGACCCTTCATCGGGACCTCCGGGCGATCCGCGGTGACCCCCGGCGCTCCTAGCTTTGGGGCATGACCACGCCAGTCTGCTCCAGCGCATCCGCCGCAGCTTTCCCGTCCTTCTCGTCGTACATGCGAGCACGCGGTCCCGTCCTGCTGCGCACCGCCCGCTCGCTGACCGCGAACCCGTGCGACGCCGAGGACCTGCTGCAGACCGCGCTGACGAAGACGTACCTGGCCTGGGAGCGGATCGAGGACCACCGTGCCCTCGACGGGTACGTGCGACGGGCGCTGGTGAACACCCGCACCTCGCAGTGGCGCAAGCGCAAGGTCGACGAGTTCGCCTGCGACGAGCTGCCCGAGCCCGACGCCGCCCCCGCCCCGGACCCGGCCGAGCAGCAGGTGCTGCGCGATGCGATGTGGCGCGCGATACTCCGGCTGCCGGACCGGCAGCGGGCCATGGTCGTCCTCCGGTACTACGAGGACCTGAGCGAGGCCCAGACCGCGGAAGTGCTCGGCGTCTCGGTCGGCACGGTCAAGAGCGCCGTCTCCCGTGCGCTGTCCAAGCTCCGCGAGGACCCCGAGCTCAGCCGCGCCGCCTGATCCGGCGCAGCATATTCCGTAAGCCGTGTCCCGGAAACGTGGGCGAGGCCACACCCCGTACGTAGTGCGCGGGGTAGTGACATACCAGATGGTATGGAAGCAGAATCACGTCACTATTACCTTCGCGTAACCGCGCCCTCGGGAGGCCTCGGTGCAGAGCACGATGCAGGACGTACCGCTGACAGTCAGCCGCATCCTGCGGCACGGATCGACCGTCCACGCAGGCTCGTATGTGACGACGTGGACCGGAGAGGGCCAACCGGAGCGCCGCAGCTTCGCCGAGATCGGCGCCCGCGCCGCGCAGCTGGCGCACGCTCTGCGCGACGAGCTCGGCGTGGTCGGCGACCAGCGCGTCGCCACCCTCATGTGGAACAACGGGGAGCACATGGAGGCGTACCTCGCCATCCCCTCCATGGGCGCGGTCCTGCACACTCTCAACCTCCGGCTGCCCGCCGAGCAGCTCGCCTGGATCGTCAACCACGCCGCCGACCGGGTGATCATCGTCAACGGCACGCTGCTCCCGCTCCTCGCTCCGCTCCTGGAGCACATGAAGCCGGTCGAGCACGTGGTCGTGTCCGGCCCCGGCGACCGCTCCCTCCTCGATGGGAGCCGGGTCCGCGTCCACGACTACGAGGAGCTGATCGCCGACCGCCCCACCGACTTCGCCTGGCCGGAGCTCGACGAGCGTGAGGCCGCCGCCCTCTGTTACACCTCCGGAACCACCGGCGACCCCAAGGGCGTCCTCTACAGCCACCGCTCGATCTACCTGCACTGCATGCAGGTCAACAGCGCCGAGTCCTTCGCGACGACGCCCGCGGACACCGTGCTGGCCGTCGTCCCCATGTTTCACGTCAACGCCTGGGGGCTGCCGCACGCCGCCTTCATGGGCGGCACCGAGCTGCTCATGCCCGACCGCTTCCTGCAGCCCGAGCCGCTGGCCGAGATGATCGAGACCGTGCGGCCGACCCTGGCCGCCGCCGTTCCGACGATCTGGCAGGGGCTGCTCGGCGAGCTCGACGCCAAGCAGCGTGACGTGTCCAGCCTGCGGACCGTCGTCATCGGCGGGTCGGCCTGCCCGCCGGCGCTCATGAAGGCGTTCGAGGAGCGGTACGACATCCGGGTCGTGCACGCCTGGGGCATGACGGAGACCTCGCCGCTCGGCTCCGTCGCCCACCCGCCGGCCGGGCTCACCGCCGACGAGGAGTGGCCGTACCGCCTCACCCAGGGCCGCTTCCCCGCGTCCGTCGAAGCCCGGCTCGCGGGGCCGGGCGGCGAATTCCTGCCGTGGGACGGGGAGTCGGCCGGTGAGCTGGAGGTGCGGGGCCCGTGGATCGCGGGCGCGTACTACGGCGGGTCGGACGGAGAGCCGCTCCGGCCCGCGGACAAGTTCAGCGAGGACGGCTGGCTGCGCACCGGCGACGTCGGCACCATCACCCCGGACGGCTTCCTCACCCTCACCGACCGGGCCAAGGACGTCATCAAGTCCGGCGGCGAGTGGATCTCGTCGGTCGAGCTCGAGAACCACCTGATGGGTCACCCGGAGATCGCCGAGGCGGCGGTCGTGGCCGTACCCGACGAGAAGTGGGGCGAACGGCCGCTGGCCACCGTCGTCCTGAAGGACGGCGCCGCTCCCGACTACGAGGCGCTCAAGGCGTACCTGGGGGAGCGGATCGCGCGCTGGCAGCTGCCCGAGCGATGGGCCGTCATCCCGGCCGTGCCGAAGACCAGCGTCGGCAAGTTCGACAAGAAGGTGCTGCGCAGGCAGTACGCGGACGGGGAGCTGGACGTCACCGAGGTGTGAGGAGTGATGGGCAGGGCGGGGCGGTGGCCAGCGTTGGCCACCGCCCCGGCGCATGCGCGCATGCAGGGGGTCGGCCCTGCACACGCGCGCGTACCTGTGCCCGTACACGCGCGCGTCCTGTGCCCGTGCATGCGCGCGTGCCCCGGGGCCGCCTGTGCGGGGGCTGAGTCTCAGTTGGCGCCGATCTTCGCCAGCAGGTCCACGATCCGGTTCTGCACATCCGGGCTCGTCGAGCGCTCCGCGAGGAACAGGACCGTCTCGCCCGAGGTGAGCCGCGGCAGCTCGGCGGGGTCCATGTCGGCGGAGGTGTAGACGACCAGCGGGGTGCGGTTGAGCAGCCCGTTCGCCCGCAGCCAGTCGACGATCCCGGCGCGCCGGCGGCGCACCTGCATCAGGTCCATCACCACCAGGTTCGGCCGCATCTGGGCCGCGAGCGTCACGGCGTCCGCGTCCGATGCGGCACGCGCGACCTGCATACCGCGCCGCTCGAGCGTTGCCGCGAGCGCACCCGCGATGGCGTCGTGCGTCTCGATCAGCAGCACGCGCGGCGGGTGTTGCTCGCTGTCGCGCGGAGCGAGCGCCTTCAGCAGTACGGCGGGGTCGGCGCCGTACGCCGCCTCCCGCGTCGCCTGCCCGAGCCCGGCCGTCACCAGCACCGGAACCTCGGCCGCCACCGCCGCCGTACGCAGCGACTGCAGCGCCGTCCTGGTGATCGGCCCGGTGAGCGGGTCGACGAACAGCGCCGCAGGGTAGGCCGCGATCTGTGCGTCCACTTCTTCGCGGGAGTGAACGATGACGGGGCGGTAGCCGCGGTCGCTCAGCGCCTGTTGGGTGGAGACGTCGGGCGCGGGCCAGACCAGCAGCCGCCGCGGATTGTCGAGCGGCTCCGGCGGCAGCTCGTCGTCCATCGGCGGGGCGGCCTGGGAGTCGGTGACGTCCACGGCGCCGTTCGGGCCGTCCAGCGGCTCCGGGCCCTCGGAGCCCTCGTCCGGCGCGCCGATGGCGTACGCCCGGCCCTCCTGCGTGTCCAGCAACCGCGGGGGCTGCTGCGGCTGTTGCGGTTGCTGTGGCAGTTGCGGTTCACGCGGGCGTGCGGCGGGCTCGAGCGCGCCGGCGGGCGTCCGCTCGCCCTCCTCCTGCGGCGGGGCGGCGAGCTTGCGCCGCCTGCCGGACCCGGTGGGCGGCTGCGGCATCTGGGGGCGCTGCTGATCGGCGACCTGCTGCGCGAAGGGCACGCCCTGACCGAGCGTCCGCACGCTGATGGCCCGCGACTGACCAGCGACAGGGCCCTCGGGAGCGGCGGCCGAGGGCTGCTGCTGCGGTTGGGGCTGCGGTTGCTGCGCGGGAGCGGGGGCCTCGGCGGGCAGGGGCTGTGCGGGGGGCAGGGGCTGTGCCGCGCGCGTGCCGTACGGCGGGGACTGAGGCTCGGGTTGGGCCGCTGTCCGGGGCTGGGGCGCGGCCTGCTGCGGGGGAACCGGAGCCGCCGGACCCGCCGGGTCCACCGGCTCGGGCAGGGCACCGGGCATGCCGGTTCCCTGGGGCGGGGTGCCGGGGCTCGCGGCGTCCTGGGCGGGAACTCCCTGCGACGGGCCCCCCTGGGCGGGGATGGCCTGCGGCGGTGTTGCCGGAGCCGGGACGCCCTGCGGGGGAGCGTCCTGGGCAGGAGTGCTCTGGGCAGGAGTGCTCTGGCCCGGTCCGCCTGCCATGTTCTGGGCCTGCTGCTCCTCGGCGGGATCCCGCCGTGCGCGACGGCGGCCGGTGGGCACCGGGTGCGCCCGCGGCGGCGTGTGGTCGGCGTCGACGGCGGAGGGTGCCAGGTCGTGACGGCCCTGCGCGTCCGCGTCCCAGGCACCCGGCTGCCCGGCGCCGGCGGCCCCGGCCTTCTGGTCGGCCTCGGCGGGCGGCAACGCGAAAGCCCGGCGGCTCCCGCCCGTCCCGCCTCCTGCGGCCTGCTCCTCACCCGATTCCGGTCCCGGTCCGGGAACAGCCCGATCGAGCCCGCCGTCGGCCAGCGCCCGACGCGCCCTCCGCCCCGCGGGCCTGCCTCCCGCCGGAGGCTGCGCCTGGTCGTCGCCCTCGGGCCCGTACGGCTGCGGCTGCTGCTGCGGCTCAGGACCGGCGAGTGCCGGCGGCGTGCCCTGGGAGGGCGGGGCGACCCGGCGTCCACGTCGGCCGGTCGGTTCGGCGGAACCGCTGTCCTGGGCGTACGGCTGTCCGGCAGCGAGGTCGTCGTACGGCCCCGGCCCGGGCCCCGGCACGTCGTCGCCGGGAGCGGTGGGGCCGGGCGCTGCCCCGCCCCCGGGCGGGAGCGCGACGGCGGACGACTGGGGTTCCGCGGGCGTGGCCTGCGCGGACGCCCCGGCCCGGCGGGCGCGGCGGCCTGTCGGCTCCGCGGGCGCGCCCTGCCGCTCGGGGCCGGTGCCCTGGGGCGGTACAGGTGTGCCGGAGCCGTTCAGCGCTGCCGGACGCAGTTGTGACGGTACCGGGCTGAGGCCCTGCTGACCCGGGCCCTGCCCCTGGTTGCCGGGATTGGCCCAGCCCGTCTGCTGCCCGTTGTCCGCCGGCGCCCCGGGCAGGGCAGGCAGCGCGGAAGCCTGCGGCTCGGATCCCGTGCCCTGGGCCGGTACGGCGACCACGCCGTTTGCACCAGCGACGTACGAACCGTTCTGTGCGGCGCGGCCCGAGCCGTCCGCGTCCTGCTCCGGCCGCTCGTCCGCCGCGGTGGCCAGCGAGCCGTACGACTGGTCCTGCGAGCCGTATGACTGGTCCTGACCGCCGCCGCCGTGCCGGGCGCGGCGGCCCGTCCTCGGTCCTGCCGACCGCGCGGCGGCCTCCTGGCCCTCGCTTTCGGCGGGACTGGGCCGCCCGCGCCGCCGCCCGGTCGGCTTCGGGTCTGCCGGGACCTGCGCGGAGCCCGAAGCCTGTGCGGCGGCCCCGTTCGAGCTCTGTGCCGCGCTGTTCCACGTCTCGGGAACCTGCGATTCCACGGCCGACAGGTCAGGGAGGGATCCGCCCTGGGCCGAGCCCTGCCCACCGGAGTCCGCTTCCGGATCGCGTGGATCGACGACCGGACCGGGTGCGGCCGCGGCCGCGTCGGCGAGGCTCTGCGAGCCGGTCGACTGCGCGGGGACCTGCCCGGCGGCGCCACCGAAACTGTTGCCCGCGTCAACGCCCGCGCCCGCGCGTGGACCCGAGTCCGTACTCGCACCGGCGTCCGGGTCCACGCCGGAGTCTCCGCCGTCCTGCGCCGCGTCCGGCGCCTCCGCCGTGCCGCGCGCCCGCTCCCTCGGCACCGGCATCACGGTCGTCGCGTTGTCACGGTCCTGGACGTCGGCGGGCGGCCGCTCCCCCGCTGTGCCACCCCCGGCGGCCAGAGGTACCTCGAGAACGTACGAGCTGCCGTTCGTCCCCGGCACCTCGTGCGTCTGCAGCACGCCTCCGTGCCGCTCCACGATGCCGCGCACGATCGGCTCGTGCACCGGGTCGCCCCCGGCGTACGGCCCGCGCACCTCGATGCGTACGACCTCGCCGCGCTGTGCGGCCGCCACCACGATCGTCGAGTCGCCGGCGACGCCGCCGACCGGGGCCTTCCCCGTCGCGTCGACCCCGGCCACGTCCGCGATCAGGTGCGCGAGGGCCTGGGCCAGCCGCTTGGCGTCGACCTCGGCCTCGATCGGCGGCGCGTGGACCGCGAACTGCGCGCGCCCGGGACCGATGAGCTCGATCGCCCCCTCGACACCGGCCGCCACCACTCCGTCGAGCGAGACCGGCTCCCGGTCCAGCCGGTCGCGCCCGGAGTCCAGCCGCTGGTAGCTGAGCACGTTGTCGATGAGCGTGGTCATCCGGGCGTACCCGGCGGTCAGGTAGTGCAGGATCTGGTTGGCCTCGGGCCACAGCTGCCCGGCCGGGTCGGCGGCGAGCGTGCCCAGCTCCGAGCGCAGCTGGTCGAGCGGCCCGCGCAGCGCCTCGTCCAGCACGGCCAGCAGCTGCGCGTGCCGGGCGGCCACGGCGTCGTACTTGCGCCGGTCGGTGAAGGTCATGACCGCGCCGACGAGCTGGTCCCCGTCCCGTACGGGCGCGGTGGTCAGGTCGACCGGCACCGCGCGGCCGTCCTTCGCCCACAGCACCTGGCCGCGGACGCGGTGCTTGCGACCGGAGCGGAGGCTGTCGGCGAGCGGCGACTCGTTGTACGGCAGCGGGGTGCCGTCGGGCCTGGAGTGGTGGATGAGCGGGTGCAGTTCCTTGCCGCCGAGGTCGCTGGCGCGGTAGCCGAGGATCTGCGCGGCCGACGGGTTGACGAGGACGACCTTGCCGTCCGTGTCGACGCCGACGACGCCCTCGGCCGCGGCGCGCAGGATCATCTCGGTCTGGCGCTGCTGGCGGGCCAGCTCGGCCTCGGTGTCCACGGTCCCCGACAGGTCCCGTACGACCAGCATCAGCAGCTCGTCGCCCGTGTAGTGGTGCAGGGACAGGTCCGCGTACGGAGTGCGGCCGTCCTCCAGATTTGCGCTGGTCACCTCGACCGGGAACTCGGAGCCGTCGGTGCGCCGTGCGACCATCCTGGTCGGCTTGGTCCTGCCCTCGTCGTCGTCCGGCCGCCGCATCGAGCCGGGGATGCGCTTGGAGTCGAAGGACGGCAGGAGATCGAGGAGGCCGCGGCCGACGAGCGCGGTGCCGGGCGACTCGAAAGTCTCGAGGGCGATGGTGTTGGCGTTGACGACCGTGCCATTGCAGTTCACCAGCAACAGGGCGTCGGGGAGCGCGTCGAGTATGGCGGCAAGCCGAGCAGCGCCTCGGGATGGCCTGCTGCTCACGACGACCATTCCTCCCTGATCACTGCATCTTGCCGACAGCCCCGGCCATTCTGCCGCGCGTCCCGGGACATGTCACTGGAGGGAGTCTACGGGCAGCCGTTGCGGCGGCAACGGCGGATGAGGGGAGGACGGGCGACGACTTTGTGCCACTCACCGCACATCCGACATAAGCCACGAGAGATGGCGAAGGGCCAGGAAAGGGCCCCTTCCAGGGTTCACTTCCCGGGTCCGCCGGGGGCCGCGCCGGGCTCAGGCGCCGGCCTCCGGCAGGACCGGCCTGAGCTTGTTCCAACGGGCGATCTCGCAGCCGTTCCTGCGGTCGAAGCGCGCGTCGACCGGGCGGCCCGCCCACGTGCCGGTGATACGTGCCGTGGTCGGACCGCCGTACATCATCGTGCAGTTGGCGCGCGGCTCGACGGGCGCGAAGGGGTCCTCGCCCCACCGGGACATCTCGTCGAGCCGGTCGCAGGCGGCCCTGGCTTCGCGGTGCGTACCGCCCGTGGGGTGGCAGTCGAGGGTGTACCTCCCGTCGACCGCGCGGTTGCCGCTGTTGCTGATGGTGACGGTGAGCCGGTCCTCGCCTGCCGGGGCCAGGGTCAGGGGCGGCGGGAGCAACCGTCTGGTCACCTGCTCCGGGAGGGGTACGGGGTGCGGCATCGGTACCGCGGCGGCTCCGGCGGCCGGGGCGGCGGCCATGGCGGCGGTGGACAGCGCGGTGACGGTGAGGCGGCGGAGCAGCATCGGGGACTCCTGGGGGTACGGCTCACTGCTCACGGCTCGGAGCGAGAGCGGCTGGGGCGGCTGGGGCCGCTGACGCGAGCCCGTCATTACTAACGCTCCGCCCGGCGAGGCGTTGCGCAAGCCACCGGGGTCCCGGGGGGTGACCCGGCCGGGGTTGGGAGAGGGAGGGGGAGGCCCGGTCCCGCGGCGTCCCCGACCCGGCGCGACCAGGAAGGGCTTTGCTCTGCTGCACGCGCGCCTAGTACCGTAGGGTGCGATTGGAGACAGCCCGTAGGGCTGTGCCATCATCTGCACACACCACCTCGCGTTCGCGCGGGTGTGTATGGAGGCTTCGCCTAGTCTGGTCTATGGCGCCGCACTGCTAATGCGGTTTGGGGTAACCCCCCATCCCGGGTTCAAATCCCGGAGCCTCCGCTCGATCTCCTTGATCACCGAAGCCCCGGCTCCCGACGGCCGGGGCTTCAGCCGTTCTTGGCCGCGGTGAAGGCTGTTTTCGCAGGTCAGGCGGAGGATTGTTAACGGATTTCGTCAGTGGCTGCGGGTCATGTAATGTTGTTCCCGCAACGCGGACCGGCCCGGAATGATCGCCGGAAAGCCAAGCGCTCGTAGCTTAACGGATAGAGCATCTGACTACGGATCAGAAGGTTGCAGGTTCGAATCCTGCCGAGCGCGCACAGCTCAGAGGCCCTGCCGAGTGGTCGGCAGGGCCTTTTTGATCTTGCTTGCTAACCCTCCTGCTAAATCGGGCTTCGCCGTCCCCACCCGTCGTCGCCGTAAGTCTCGGTCATCAGGATCCGTCCGTCACGCTACGTGTTTACGCGCACGTCATCAGGGAGCGCGCGACGGATGTCGCCGTGGTCTTCGAGAGCGCCATGGGGGCATGCTCATCAGCGGTTCCTCTGCTTGCCCCTGCTTCGAGTGGGCCGTCGTTACGTCATTCACGCAAACGGAGCAGGAGAGCACCAGCGGGATGTACGAGCTGGGCTCTGGCCGAACCGTGTGTCCGGAACAGTCACCGTCGATGATGACCGGGACAACTCCGCACCGACGTGTGGGAGTTGACGCTCACAAGCTGCCCAGTTCAGCCATCTCCGACCATGACGTTCTGTGGCAGATCACGCCGTACCACCTGACCGCCGGCGAGCGGTCCCCGGACTCCATAGCGGTGCTCGTGATTCAGACTCACCGGGCCGTCTCTGGGCCGACCGAGGCCGATCGGCAGCGGCTAACGACGACCAATGACGACCAGTCCGGAGCAGGCCGCTAGCGCTGGGATCAGCGGATACCGAGGTCGCCAAGGTCCCTGGCAAGACCCAGGGCAAGAAGACGAGTTCTTGACCCACCCATCGAGACTCCACCGACCGCGTGAGGTGGGCCCGGGGCCCAGCGAAGGGGGTTCCGCCGGCGGATCGGAGCCCGGCCTGTCGCTGGGCCACGCGCTTACGGATCACGTGCAGTTGATCAACACTCGGTGCAGGGCGCAAAAACGAGTTCAGGGCTGGGTGAGCGCGGTGTAGGCGCCTTCCGCACGTCGCGCTTGCGGGGTGTCCCGCGGGGCCTGTGCCAGGAACTCGTCCGTGGTCCCGTGGAAGCGGATCACCCCCCCGGTCAGCACCGTCACATTGTCGGCATCCTCGGCGAGGTCAGCCACATCGTGCGTGGACATGAGGATCTTCACCCCGTCCGCTTCCGCAACGGCGGTGAGCACGTCGCGGAAGGCCCGCCGCTGCGTAGGGTCCATTCCAGCCGTGGGCTCGTCCAGCAGCAGCACATCGCACTCGTGGACTAGAGCGGAGGCCACACCAAGGCGCCGCAGCTGTCCGCCGGAGAGACTGGTGGCCTTGGCGTCGGCCTTCTCCAGCAGGTTGACGACCGCCAGCACCTCGCGGGCCTGACTCCACGCATGGGAGCGATTCATGCCCTTTAGCCAGCCGGTGTACGCGACTTGCTCACGCGAGGTCAGCCCGGCCATCGCGGTGATGTGCTGCGGCATCCACGCGACGTGCTTGCGGAACTCGCGGCTGCGTGAGCTGATGCCGTCCACGCCGATGCGCCCCGAATGGGGCTTGATCACCGAGGCGGCGAGCTTGAGCGTGGTGGACTTCCCAGCGCCGTTCGGGCCGAGGAAGATCGTGACGCCGTCCGGTACGCGGTAGGAGAAGTCCTCCAGCACGGGCCGGTAATTGCGCCCATAGCGGTAGGTGCAGTTGGTGAAGACGATGCTCACAACGGGTTCCTGGAGTGGTAGGTGAGGAGGAGGCCGAGGGCGAGCGCCGCTGCAGCGGATGCGGCGGCGAGAACGCTGCCGTGGGGCTGGGCGGTCAGCGCCCACTCGTAGTAGGTGGTGCCGGTCCTCCGCCCGAAGAACACGACGGCGAAGATCCAGGCCAAGGGCAGGATGATGCCCGAGCGGCGCACGAAGAACCGGGCGCACAGCATCATTCCGACCAGAAAGCAGGTGTTGCGCCCGGCCGCCAGGACGGCTTCGGAACCGGTGGCCCAGCCGCCCATCACGGACACTGCCGTCGCGGCGCCCATGGCGGCGGCGATGAGGGCAGTGTCCATCCACCGCACGGGACGGGTGCCGGACTCCTCGGCCGAGATGAGCCGGTTGTCGAGTACCTCGGCGAGGGTGCCCACCACGATGACGGGAGTGAAGAACGCCAACACGGTGGGGTTGCCGACGGAGAGAGTGATCGCGGGCAGAAGCACCGTAGAGTCCTGCACGAGGAGCGTGATCGCGGCGAAGGCAAGCATCCCGCAGGTGAGGTAAGGGTGCACGCGTCGCGTTTTCAACCACCAGATCACGGGCGGCCCTCACATGCCCTCTTGGATGTCGCCCGGTACCAGGACTTCTGCTGTGCGGCCGGGAGGGCGGAGGCCCCGTCCACCTCGGCCATGACCTTCTTGTGCTGCCGACGGGTGTAGTAGGGATCCGACTTGACGACTTTCTCGAAGGTCGGGTTGCCGCCGAGCTTCTTTGACAGCCAGAAGCTGATGGTCCGCTGTTCCTCTAGGTGGGGGATCTCGCAGGGAAGTCGGACCGAGTCCTCGACGACATCGGCGACCAGGTGCCGGTCGCGGTAGGCGACGGCCAGCGGCAGGAAGCGGGTGCTGGGGGTGGGGTCCTGGGTGAAACGACCGTAGAGGAGCTGGTCGTTGATGACGGCCGGGGGGTGGTCGATGACCCCGAAGGTCTCCAGCATCGAATAGGTCCTCACCATCTCGTCGCGGACAGCCGTGATGGTTCCGGATGCCTGCTCGGGCATGCAGATCCTCGGTGCCTGTCCCTGGCAGACCTTGGCGACTGTGATGTTCAGGGGTGGGTTGGCGCCCCAGGTTCTGACGATGCTGTACGAGGCGAAGGTGGAGACCGCAACCAGGGCGACAGCGAGAGCGGCTCGGATGAGGGCGTGACCGCGTACCCAGAACAGGGCGGCTGCGCCGCCTGCGGCTGCGGTGGGCAAGAGGTCGGCGAGCATGGAAAGGGCGGTCGCTGATTCGGGGAACCCGAGCATGGGCGTGTATTCGCCCATCACGTGGCGCAGCCACAGCGGTTCGACGGCGTGGGAGAACGCCACGACGATGAACACCAGGCACAGCAGGACGGGGGCGGCGATCAGGGGCTTGATCTTCTGGCCGATGGTGAAGCCGATCAGGGCGTGGGCGACGACGAGGGTCATGCCGAGCAGAAGCGGCGGGAGACTCGCGGGGGTGGGCCAGGTGGGGGCCTGGATGAAGGCCATGGTCACAGGGACAAGGAACATCAGCCAGCCGAGCGCGATGATCGGCGCGAGAACGGCGGCGATGACCTGCCAGATGCGCCGGTAGGGGGCCGCGTTCCACACCCCCGAGTCCTTCAGACGCGCGCCTTGCCAGGCGGCGGCTGCGGAGACAACCGCGTAGGTGACCGGGTACATCGGCTCGATGGGGCGTTCCACGAGGAGCGGGGCGTAGGGGTAGGGGAAGAAGGCGATCTGACGGGAGGTGCTGGAGACGTAGTAGAGGGCGACCAGCCCGATGGCCAGGGGCAGGGCGGGTAGCGCGCTGGAGGTGCGGAGCAGAGTTTTCAGGCGCATGGCGTCGTGTCCTGTGAGGCATGAAAGACGGCGCACAGGACGCGGGGTCCTGTGCGCCGACGACCGTTTCGGATGGTGTTCCTTAGTCGGCCAGGGAAGTGTCCTGGTACACCTCGGAGACGAACAGCAGGCAGCAGGAGCCCCCCGACCCGATCTTGTCGGCCTCGAAGTAGAGGGTCACGTCACCCGAGGGAACGTCGGTCCACTCGCCGTTGCTCCAGTAGTTGTCGCGGTTGAAGCAGTTGGTGAAGACCTTGCGGTCGAGCTGCCTGTCCGGGGAGAAGGAGATGTCCTGCCACATCAGCAGGTCGACTCTCTGGTTGCTGGACGAGGCGTACTGGGCGAAGCAGTCCCGGAACAGCACCTGGCTGTAAGTGCCCTGCTCGTCCGAGTGGCGGGACTCTTGGCCGTCGGTCCAGCTGCTGATGGAGCTGGTCCAGTTCGCCGAGGCGAACGGGGCGTTGAGGAATGTCCGGGCGCTGGCGGCGGCCAGGACCGCGCCGGCCTTCTTCGCCCGGGAGGACACGTGCATGGTGTCCCTTCGTATCGAACACATGATCACGCGGGGGGGCGGCACAAAGGTAAACAGCTGGTTAGACGAAGTCAACTGCTTCCATAACAAGGAAAGGCTTACTCAAAGACATGGCAGAACAACGCAGTTCAGGAGGAAAGTATCTGAATGTCGGTCATTTAGTAGATGACCGATATAGGGGTGGGTCGGATCCCCGTAGACGGCCACAGCCGACACCCTGGCTGTCCCCTCGGCCCCCCTCGCTGGGCACTATGCCTACTCGCTCGTGGCGACAGGGGGTCGCTACGGTCGTTCTCGTGTCCGGCGCGTGCCGGTTGGCCAGTCGTAGTTGCGCGCGGCGGTGGATCGCGCACGACTAGACGAGTGTGTCCGATGTGATCAGTGGTCGTACGCGATCAGGGATCGCGTGACCGGGGCTCCGGTCTTGCGGTTGTGCCAGATCGCCGCAGCCATCGCAAGGATGCGCTGGGCGACCCGGATGGCGACGCCCTCGAAGGTCCGACCGCCGTGTTCCAGGTCAAGCTGGCCTTTGAGGACTCTGTTGGCCGATTCGGTGAATCGCTTTTCTGATCTTGAGCGGTGGGCCAGTCTGGTGGGGTTCGGCTCCATCTTGCGGGGAGGCAAAGGAGGACTTGGCGATGTCGCTGCGTCCTGTTCCCGCCCCGCCCGTTCCCGAGGCCACAGCGCTGCGCACGCCGCAACGGGTCCGCAAGCTCGCTCTCCTCGATCCCACCCAGTGCTTCGCCGGATACAAGGCCGGGTACCTGCTACGCGCCCTTCCCCTGCTCATCCGGCCCACCAGCCGACGGGCCCGCGCGTTCCTCGCTTGGGAAACCCGCGGCGCAGAAGTCGACCCCTCCTGGCTGGACCTATACGGGCTCGCCGCCGAATTCCCGCGCACGAAGGTCGTCGTGGGCAACCGCCCGACGTTCCGGCAGCTGCGGGGCTCGACGATCCCGACGCTGGTCCTGCTTGCCGGGGACAGCAAGGCGCACGACATTCGGCGCGTCGAGGCGGCGGCGCGGCTGCACCTGCCACACGTCGAGACCGCGGTACTCCCCGGCCTGTCGCACCACGGCGTCCCGTTCACCCGGGCCGCCGCAATCAACAGCATGCTCCTGGACTTCCTCGGCAAGCCCTGAACCGGGGTGGGAGGCTCCACATCATTCCCGGACTCAGCACCACCGGAGGCCAGAAGGAGACATCGGACTCACTCATCTAGTGCTGCGCCGCGGAAGTTCCGCCGATGGGCATCAACTCGTTGACCGGGAATGGTGCTTGATCCTGGTGACCGGCGTGTGCTGGAGGAACGGGTACGTGCGCATACCACCCCGCAGCGCGTGGCCCCGCCGTGCACACATAGTCCTGCTGGCTGCTGGGGGGTGCCCGGCCTGGCGGATAGCGGAGATCGTCCGGGTGGATGTCTCCACGGTGGTGCGGTGGCGGGACCGGTACGCCGATCAGGGGCTGGCCGGGCTGGAAGACCGGCCCCGTTCGGGTAGACCGCCCGTCTACGGGCCCGAGGTTCGGCTGCGGATCGTGGCGACGGCCACCAGCACCGCGCCCCACCCCTACGACGGCTGGTCGCACCGGCTGATCGCCGATCACCTCGCGGACACGGGCATCTCTGTCTCCCAGGTCGGCGGGTTCTCGCAGCGCTCCAGGTCAAGCCGCACCGGGTCCGTGGCTGGCTGACCCGGCCCGCCGACCCGCAGTTCTTCACCAAGGCGGCCGAGGTGTGCGACGTTTACCGCAGCTGTCCACCGCGTTCGGTGGTGGTGTCGGTGGATGAGAAGACCGCGATGGCCGCCCGTTCCCGCAAGTACCCCGACCAACCGCCCGGTCCCGGGCGGGCGCGCCTGCGGGAGTTCGAGTACATCCGTCACGGCACCGTCTCGGTCACCGCGGCGCTGGATGTCCACACCGGGCAGGTCGTCGTGGAAGAACTGCCGCGCAATGACTCCGCGCACTTCATCAGGTTCCTGGCCCGGCTGGAGAGGTCCATCCCCACCGGTCTGACGATCCATCTGGTCCTGGACAACGGCTCCTCGCACACCTCCAAGACCACTCGGGCCTGGCTGGCGAAGCATCCGCGGATCGTGGCGCACTACACCCCCAAGCACGCCTCCTGGCTCAACCAGGTGGAGATCTTCTTCTCCCTCCTGGCCCGCGCCGTCCTGCGCCACGGTGACTTCTCCTCCCGCGACGACCTGCTGGAGAAGGTCATCGACTTCACCGTCGTCCACAACGAGACGGCTCGCCCGTTCCGTTGGAACTACGCGGGCCGGCCCCGCCAGACTGAGGGCGAGAGCGCCGCCGCTGTGAAGGAACCGTGCCATGCCCGCTGACTCCGTCCTGCAGATCAAGGTCACCCTGGCCGACATCCGCCCGCCGATCTGGCGACGGCTGCAGGTCCCGGCCGACCTCACTCTCGACCACCTGCACCTGGTGATCCAGACCGCGATGGGCTGGGAGAACTACCACATGCATCTCTTCCAGACCCCGGCCGGCGACTACGGGCGCCGCGACAGCGAGCTCGGGCACCGCGACGAACGCAAGGTCCCGCTCTACGCGGTCGCGCCCGCCGCCGGGGACACCATCAGCTACACCTACGACTTCGGCGACGACTGGGTGCACCGCATCGAGGTGGAGAAGGCCCTGCCCAGGGAACCGGGAACGGCCTTCCCCCGCTGCCTCACCGGCCGCCGGGCCTGCCCGCCGGAGGACTGCGGCGGCCCGTGGGGCTACGCGAACTTCCTCGAGGCCATCGCCGACCCCGGGCACGAGGAGCACGACGAACTCCTGGAATGGGTCGGCGGTGCCTTCGACCCCAGCCAGTTTGACGTCGAGGACATCAACAAACACCTCACCGCCCGATAGCCATCAGCGAAACTCCCGCGGCGCAACACTAGTAGCTGTCGTAGCTGGGCTTACCGTTCGGCCGGTAGACGCCGACGATGGTGCCGCCCTTCGTCGTCGAGACGCTGACCGGCTCCAGCGCAGTGGGGATCGCTCCGTCGGCGAACAGCCGCTTGCCAGTACCGATGATCACCGGATGGATGGTCAGCCGGTACTCGTCGACGAGGCCGTGCTGCATGAGGGTCTGGGCGAGGTCGCCGCTGCCGACGACGTTGATGTTGCCGCCGTCGGACGCCTTCAGCTTGCGTACGGCATCGACGATGTCGCCCTCCAGCAGCGTGGAGTTCTGCCACTCGACGGACGTCAGGGTCCGAGACGCCACGTACTTGTGCATGCTGTTCATCCGATTGGTGAACGGGTTGTCGGGATCGGCGGTCGGCCAGTACGACGCGAAGATCTCGTACGTCTTGCGGCCGAGCAGCATCGCGTCGGAGTGCTCGTACCAACCGGCGATGGCCGTGCCGACCTCGTCGTCGGCCACCGGTTTCTGCCAGCCGCCGTGCTCGAAGCCGCTCTCAGCGTCCTCGTCCGGACCGCCCGGCGCCTGCATGACGCCGTCCAGCGTCAGGAACGTGCAAACGATGATCTTGCGCATGGTGCGCTCCCTTCGTCGACGGGTAGACGGCACAACCGCCGGAAACTCATCGGCGGAACTTCCGCGGCGCAGCACTAGGGAGCTGGCACTTGCCCGTCGGCGGACTGGACAGCGAAGGTGCGGAATTGATCCCGCTTCGGGGCGGGGCCCGACCTTCATCTCGGAACGGAGGACGGGGTGCTGGTGCTCGACGGGCGGCTCATGGCGGGATGGCGGCTGCGAGCCGCGGACCCGGGGCAGCGGAGCACGGCGGCCGTACGGGATCTCGCCGCACGGCGGACGCCGGACGATGGGGGCCAGGGCGTCCAGGACGGGCTTTTCTGACGCCTGTCAGTGGCCGGTGCGATGCTGGCGGTGCAGCAGTCGCCCCCGGCCCGGCAGGAGCGCAGACGTGTCAGAACCGCAGATCACCCCCCTTCCCGAACCCCCTTACTACGCCGTCGTGTTCACCTCGGTGCGGACGGCGGGCGACAACGGCTACGGCGAGACCGCCGCCCGCATGGCGGAGCTCGTCAGGGACCAGCCGGGCTTCCTGGGGATGGACACCGCCCACGAGCCGGGCGGTATCGGCATCACCGTCGGCTATTTCAGGGACGAGGAGTCCATACGGGGCTGGCGGCAGCAGATCGAGCACGCCGCGGCCCGCAAGCGCGGGCGCGCGGAGTGGTACGAGAGCTTCGCTGTGCACGTGGCCAAAGTCGAGCGGAATTACGCGTTCGAGCGTCCTGCGGCGGTCGGCGAGGAGGGCTGAGGCGCAGCGTCGCTGCTGCCGCCGCGGGGAGCAGCGGCTTCCAACCGCTCAACCGCTCAATCACTCAACGGCTCAATCGCTCAACGGCTCAGTCGGACAGAGGCAGAGCCGCGGCCAGGCGGCGCCACGCGTCGCGCGGCAGGTCCCGGGTGGGGTCGCCGGTCACCACCTGGATCGCGAGGTGGTCGGCGCCCGCGGCCAGATAGGCGCCGGCCCGCTCGGCGATCGCGTCGGCGTCACCGGTCGCGAACACCGCGTCGATCAGCCGGTCGCTGCCGCCGTCGCGGAAGTCGCCCTCGGTGAAGCCCAGCCGCACCAGGTTGTTGGTGTAGTTGGGCATCGGGAGGTAGAAGCCGAGGTAGTCGCGGGCGGTGCGGCGGGCGCTGTCCGGGTCCGGGTCGAGGACGACCTTGAGCTCCGGGGCGAGCAGCGCGTGGTCGCCGAGGACTTCACGGGCCTTTGCGGTGTGCTCGACGGTCACGAGGTACGGGTGCGCGCCCGCGGCACGGACCCGGGACAGCTCCAGCATTTTCGGACCGAGCGCGGCCAGCACCCGCCCTTCGGCCGGTACCGGTTCCGGGGCGGCGTCCAGCGCGGACAGGTACTCCTTCATCGCCGAGTACGGGCGCCCGTACCGCTCGGACAGGTGGCCGTGGCTCACGCCCAGGCCCAGGGCGAAGCGGCCGGGGTGGGCGCGCTCCAGCCCGGCGCGCTGCGCGGCGACATCCGCCGCCGTGTGCTGCCAGATGCTGAGAATGCCCGTGGCCACGGTGATACGGGAGGTCGCCTCGAGGAGCGGCGCCGCGTGCGCGACGCCAGGGCTGCCGCCGATCCAGATCGTCCCGTAGCCCAGGTCGTCCAACTCGGCCGCGGCATCCGCGATTTCGCCTTGGCGTTCCGGATCTTCCGTCTTCAGGGCGCTGCTCCAGATGCCGGTCCGCCCGAATCGTCCAAGGGTGCGCTCAGTGGTCATGATCCGCGCAACCGGAGACCCGGTCCGGTTATTCCGGCCCGCAGACACCATCCGAGGAGGCGGCCCACCGCGGATTTTCTCAGGCAATTCACAGGCTGGGGAAAGGAAGCTCTCAGCCTGCGGCCCGAAGGTCGGGAGCATGACCACGACCTCGCCCAACGAGCGCTCCGCACTGCTACGGCCGGACGGCAGCCCTGTCCGCATACTCGTCGTGGACGACGAGACCGCACTCGCCGACCTGCTCTCCATGGCCCTGCGCTACGAGGGGTGGAAGGTGCGCAGCGCCCGGGACGGGGCCGAAGCCCTGCGCACCGCCCGGGACTTCCGCCCGGACGCGGTCGTGCTCGACATCATGCTGCCCGACCTGGACGGGCTCGCCGTGCTCGGGCGGCTGCGCCGGGAGATCCCCGACGTACCGGTGCTGTTCCTCACCGCCAGGGACGCGGTGGAGGACCGGATCGCCGGGCTCACGGCGGGCGGCGACGACTACGTGACCAAGCCGTTCAGCCTGGAGGAGGTCGTCGCGCGGCTGCGCGGGCTGCTGCGGCGCGCCGGTGCGCAGGCCGCCCGGGCGGAGTCGCAGTTGGTCGTGGGCGACCTGGTGCTCGACGAGGACAGCCACGAGGTGGAGCGGGCGGGGGAGCCGATCCACCTCACGGCGACCGAGTTCGAGCTGCTGCGCTACCTCATGCGCAACCCGCGGCGGGTGCTCAGCAAGGCGCAGATCCTCGACCGGGTCTGGAGCTACGACTTCGGCGGGCAGGCCAACGTCGTCGAGCTCTACATCTCGTATCTGCGGCGGAAGATCGACGCCGGGCGGACGCCGATGATCCATACCCGGCGGGGGGCCGGATATCTGATCAAGCCGGGGAATTGAGCCGTGCACATTCCGCCGCGGCCCGCGTACGCCCCCGGCGACCGCGAGCCGCCCCACGCCCCGCCCGCGCACGCCCCCGTCCGCCGGAAGCGGCGCCGCTTCACCGAGCGGCGCCGCTGGTCGCTGCGCACCCGGCTCGTCGTGTCGTCCGTCGCCCTGATCGCCGTGGTCTGCGCGATCATCGGCAGCGTCACCACGATCACGCTGCGCTCCTACCTCGTAGGACAGCTGGACAGCCAGCTGCGCGGGGTCGCCGAGCGTGCCCTCCGCCCGCCCCCGCGGGCCGTGGACGACGACCGGCTGGGCTTCATCCTGGGCCCCGGGCAGCCCCCGGGCACCATCGGTGCCGAGTTGATCGGCGGCGAGGTCAGGTCGGCGGAACGGAGCACCGACCGGGGTGAGTCGGAGGCGCTGACCTCTCAGCAGGCCGATGCCATCGAGTCGTCCACCACGGACGGGGGTCCGCAGACCGTCGACATCCCGGGCATCGGCAGCTACCGGCTGCAGGCCGTCCCCGATCACGACATGGACGGCGGCAGCCGTGTCGTCGGCCTTCCGCTGCGGGGCGTGCAGGACACGGTCGACACGCTGGTCGTGGCCGAGCTGTGCGTGGCGGCTGCCGGACTCGCTGCCGCCTGCCTGGCCGGTACGGCGATGATCCGCATCGCCCTGCGCCCGCTGCGCCGGGTTGCCGCGACCGCGACCCGTGTCTCCGAACTCCGCCTGGACCGCGGCGAGGTGGCGCTCCACGAGCGCGTGCCCGAGCGGGACACCGATCCGCACACGGAAGTGGGGCAGGTGGGCGCTGCGCTCAACAGGCTGCTCGGACACGTCGGTTCTGCGCTCGCGGCCCGCCAGGCGAGCGAGACGCAGGTCCGGCAGTTCGTCGCGGACGCCAGCCACGAGCTGCGGACCCCGCTGGCCTCGATACGCGGTTACGCCGAACTCACGCGCCGGGCCCACGAAGAGACGGGCCCGGACACTCGGTACGCGCTCGGCCGTATCGAGTCCGAGGCAGGCCGGATGACCACCCTCGTCGAGGATCTGCTGCTGCTCGCCCGGCTCGACGCGGGTCGGCCGCTCAGCCTCGCCGAGACGGATCTGTCCCCGCTGGTGGCGGACGCGGTGAGCGACGCCCACGCGGCCGGTCCGGCACACCGCTGGCGGCTGGAGCTGCCCGACGAGGCCGCACTCGTACGCGGTGACCCGGAGCGGCTGCACCAGGTGCTGGTCAATTTGCTGGCCAACGCCCGTACGCACACGCCCGCCGGGACGACCGTCACCGCGCGCGTGCTGCGGGTCGGCGGTCGCTCCGTCGGCGGACCAGGCACCGGCGAGGTGCTGCTGGAGATCGCCGACGACGGGCCCGGCATCCCGCCCGCGCTGCTGCCGCACGTCTTCGAGCGCTTCGCGCGCGGGGACGCCTCACGCGCGCGTGCGGCCGGAAGTACGGGGCTGGGCCTGGCCATTGTGCAGGCGGTGGTGAGCGCGCACGGGGGGCGCGTGGAGGTGACGAGCGCGCCCGGCCGTACGGTCTTCGCCGTCCACCTGCCTCCGGCCGACGCGGGCCATGCGCCGGTGCCGGGTCCGGCTCCGGTGCCCGTTCCGCAAGCGCACCCGCAGGAGGACCGGCCGCACCCGCTTCCGCCGCCGCACCCTCATCCGTACTCACAGGCAGCGCACAGGCGGATCACACAGGCGTGACAGCGCGGCCGCCGAGTGTCGGGGCATGCGAACCGATACCCCGCCGGGCACTCTGCCCGCACGCGCACACCTGTCGGCGGTTCAGCGCTGGGAAGGCCGCCGCGGAGAGCCCGTGCTCGATGTCGTCATCCCCGTCCACAACGAGGAGGCGGACCTCGAGCCCTGCGTCCGCCGCCTCCACAGCCACCTCACCCGCACCTTCCCGTACGCCTTCCGGATCACCATCGCCGACAACGCGAGCACCGACCGTACGCCCGAGGTGGCGGCGTGGCTCGACAACTGGATCGACGAGGTCACGGCCGTACGGCTGGAGGAGAAGGGCCGCGGGCGGGCGCTGCGCACCGTCTGGTCGATGTCGCCCGCGCCCGTGCTCGCCTACATGGACGTCGACCTGTCCACGGACCTCAACGCGCTGCTGCCGCTCGTCGCCCCGCTGATATCCGGCCACTCCGACCTGGCGATCGGCTCACGCCTCGCCCGCAGCTCCCGCGTCGTCCGCGGCCCCAAGCGGGAGTTCATCTCGCGTGGCTACAACCTCATCCTCCGGCGCAGCCTGGCGGCCCGCTTCAGCGACGCGCAGTGCGGGTTCAAGGCCATCCGGCAGGACGTGGCGCAGCGGCTCCTGCCGATGATCGAGGACCCGGGGTGGTTCTTCGACACCGAGATGCTGGTGCTGGCGGAGCGGGCCGGGCTGCGGATCCACGAGGTGCCGGTCGACTGGGTGGACGACCCGGACAGCCGGGTGGACATCGTCCGCACGGCCGTCGACGACCTGAAAGGCGTCTGGCGGGTGGGGCGCGCGCTGGGTACGGGCACGCTGCCGCTCGCGCGCCTGCGCCGCCCCTTCGGCGACGACCCGCGCGACCGCGAGCTGCTCGATGTGCCGCAGGGCCTCGCGCGTCAGCTGCTCGGCTTCTGCGCGGTCGGCGCGCTGAGCACCCTCGTCTATCTCGCGCTGTACTCGCTGCTGCGGCTCGGTACCGGGCCGCAGGCCGCCAACGCGCTGGCGCTGCTGCTGTCCGCCATCGGCAACACGGCCGCCAACCGGCGGTTCACCTTCGGCGTACGGGGGCGGGAGCGGGTCGTACGGCACCAGGCCCAGGGCCTGCTGGTCTTCGCCATCGGCCTGGCCCTGACCAGCGGTTCGCTCGCGGCCCTCCACCTCGTGGGCGGCGGCAGCCCGTCGCACGGCGCGGAACTCTCGGTGCTCGTCGCCGCGAACCTGGCCGCGACGGTGCTGCGCTTCCTGCTCCTGCGGGCCTGGGTCTTCCCGTCCCAGCGGGATGACCTCGCCGGGCGGGCGGGGGCGGCGGGCGCGGCCGGCCCGTGGCCGGGCGCTCAGCAGGACGCGCCCGCGCACGAGGGCCATGCGGGCCCCGCTGCTCCCGTGTTCGGTGCGCCCGGCGCCGACCCGTGCACGACCGGGCGCCTCCGTGCGGCGGACCCGGCGGCCCGGCCGGGCCCGGTGGACCCGGCGGGCCCTGGGGACCCGATGGCCGCTGCGGAGCCGGCAGATCTCAACGGCCACGGCGGCAACGGCTACGACGACTTCAGGAGCGCCCGATGACTACGCCCCGCAGCCATCAGTATCCGATGAACGGCGGTTCGCCGCCCTCACCGGCGTACGCCCCGCCCGCGGCGGGGGCTGGCGCGGGCGGGCAGGGCACCGCCCGGCCCGGCCGCCGCGCTCGCCCCGCGGACCCCCGCTGGGCGCGCCCCGCGCTCCTCGTTCTCCTGCTGGCGACAGCGGTGCTCTACCTGTGGAATCTGAGTTCGTCCGGCTACGCCAACTCCTTCTACTCGGCAGCGGTCCAGGCAGGCAGCGAGAGCTGGAAGGCCTTCTTCTTCGGGTCGTCCGACGCCGCGAACTCCATCACCGTGGACAAGCCGCCGGCCGCCCTCTGGCCCATGGCCCTGTCCGTCCGGATCTTCGGGCTCAACTCGTGGGCGATCCTCGTCCCCGAGGCGCTGATGGGCGTCGCGACCGTCGGCGTCCTGTACGCGGCCGTGAAGCGCCGCTTCGGCCCGGCCGCCGGGCTGATCGCGGGCGGGGTTCTCGCGCTCACGCCCGTCGCCGCGCTGATGTTCCGCTTCAACAACCCGGACGCTCTCCTCGTCCTCCTCATGACGGTCACCGTCTACTGCGTGCTGCGCGCACTGGAGGCCGGGCGGACGAAATGGCTGGTGTGGGCCGGAGTCGCGGTGGGCTTCGCCTTTCTCGTCAAGACGCTGCAGGCGTTCGTGATCCTGCCGCCGCTCGCGCTGCTGTACGCGGTGTGCGCGCCCGTGCCCGTACGGAAACGGATCGGCCAACTCGCCCTCGCCGGGCTCGCGATGGTCGTCACCAGCGGCTGGTGGGTCGCGATCGTCGAGCTGTGGCCCGCGTCCTCCCGCCCCTACATCGGCGGCTCGCAGAACAACAGTTTCCTGGAGCTGACCTTCGGCTACAACGGCCTCGGCCGGATCAACGGAGAGGAGACCGGCAGCGTGGGCGGACGCCTCGGTCCCGGCGGTCCCGGCGGTGCCGGAGGCGGCGGAGGCGGCGGCCGCTGGGGCGAGACCGGCATCTGGCGCATGTTCAACGAGTCGGTCGGCGGCCAGATCTCCTGGCTGCTGCCCGCCGTGCTGGTCCTGCTCGTCGCGGGCATCGTCCTGACCTGGCGTAACCGTCGTACGGACGAACAGCACGCGGCCTTCCTCGCCTGGGGCGGCGCGCTGCTGATCACGGTCGCGGTCTTCAGCTTCATGGCCGGGATCTTCCACGAGTACTACACCGTCGCCCTCGCCCCGTACATCGCGGCGCTCGTCGGCATGGGAGCCGCGGCGCTGTGGGAGCGGCGCGCGAACCCCGCCGCCTCGGCGGCGCTGGGCGGGGCGGTCGCGGTCACGGCGGTCTGGTCGTACGTCCTGCTGGGGCGGAGCGCGGACTGGCTGCCGTGGCTGCGCTGGGCGGTGCTCGTCGCGGGCCTCGCGGCGGCGGCCGGACTCGCGCTCGCGGGCCGTATGAACCGCCGACTGGCGTTGGGAGCCGCGGGGTTGGGGCTCGCGACCTCGCTGGCGGCGCCGCTCGCGTACACGCTGAGCACCGTCGACAGCGCGCACTCCGGCTCGATCGTGATGGCGGGGCCGCGGGTCGCGGGCGGGATGGGGGGACCTGGGGGACCGGGCCGTCGCCTGGGAGTCGGCATGCAGCCGCCGGGCCGGCAGGGCCAGAACAACCAGCAGGGCCAGGGAAACCAGGGCAATCAAGGAAACCAGGGCAACCAGCGGGGCAGCGGCGTCCCCGGAGGACCGCAGGGTGGTCCGCCCGCCATGGGCCAGGGAAGCCCCCAGATGCCTCAGGGCCAACAGGGCCAGCAGGGCAAACAGGGTCAGCAAGGCCCCCAGGGTCAGCGAGGCCGGCCGGGCCAGCGAGGGCAGAACTTCCCGCAGGGCGGCGGATTCCCCGGCACCGAAGGCGGCGCGCGAGGCGGCGGGACGGGCGGGCTGCTGGGCGGCCAGGACGTGAGCGACGAGGTCGCCACGAAGCTCCAGCAGGACGCCGGTGACTACACCTGGATCGCCGCCGCCATCGGCTCGCAGCACGCCGCGAGCTACCAACTGGCCACCGAGAATCCGGTGATGCCCATCGGCGGCTTCAACGGCAGCGACCCGTCCCCGACCCTCGCGCAGTTCAAGGAGTACGTGAAGCAGGGGAAGATCCACTACTTCATCGCGAGCGGCGGCATGACAGGCGGCCCCCGGGCCGGAGACTCCGGCTCCCGCTCCATCACCACCTGGGTGGAGGACAACTTCACCAAGGTCACCGTGGACGGCACGACCCTCTACGACCTGACCGAACCGACCGACTGATCAGCTCCACCGAGCAGCTCTGCCGGCCGGCTCCTCTGACCAGCTCGCATGACCAGCGGCATGACGCGGATCAACTCCCGCGCCGCACCAGCAGGTCGGCCACGAGAGGGCGGTGGTCCGAGGCGAGGGTCTCGGCCACCGCCGCGTCGCGTACCCGGATCCCATTCGACACCGTCACGTAGTCGATCCGCTTCAGCGGGTCCTTGGCCGGGTAGGTCAGCCCGCCGTCCCGCGGCACCGCGTCCGTCAGCCGCTCCCACAGCGGCGCCAGCTCCGCCGCCCCCGGCTCCGCGTTGAAGTCGCCGACCAGCACCTGCCGCGGGCAGCGGCCGCGCCGGTCGCAGTCCTCGGCCATGATCCTCCGCGTGTCGGCGACCTGTGCCCGCCGTACCGCCGGATCGGTGCGGTAGTCCAAGTGCGTCGCGTAGACGTGCACGTTCACCCCGTGCGCCCGTACGACGGCCTCGCCGAAGCCAGGGGCGGGCGCGGGAACCGGGTTCGGGTCCTGCGTCGACAGCCGGGTGATCTCGTGGTTCGTGGTGCTCAGGATGGGGAAGCGGGACAGCACCGCCACGCCGTACTCGCGCCGGGGCGCGCCCGGCGCCGGCGGGTCCAGGCTGTAGATGGGCGCGAAGTAGATCCGCATGCCCAGCGACCGGGCCAGCTCGCGCGCGAGGTCGCGCCACTCGCTGCGCTCACCCCAGTGGACGTCGACCTCCTGCAGGCCGATGACATCGGCGTCGAGTGCGCGGATCGCCTGCGCCGTGCGCTGTATGTCGAAGACCTGGTCGTATCCGGCACCCGCGTGAATGTTGTACGTGGCCACGCGTAGCGGTGCATACCGGCCGTCGACGGGCGGCTCGCGCACATCGGCGGCGTGCGCCGCGGGCGGCGCGGTCATCGCACTCAACACCCCTGCGGTAAGCAGCAGTTGAGCGATACGACGGCGCACTGGCATCCCGGCTGGCATCCCGGCCTCCTTGATCGCTTCGGTGTCGACGACCGTATCGAAGGCCCTGACCAAAATCTCGCTGTACGGCGTAAAAGGTCGCGCTCGCCATGCCTTCCCGATGGCCACCGGTCATGAGCGCGAACCCGCCGGAAGAGGGCGGGCGCGAGTGCGGGGGCGGGGCGGTGTGGGCACGGGGGCGGGGGCTGCGCTGAACTCCCGGTTCGCCGCGCTCGTTTCCCTCACTGGAGGGGCAGCTCGTGCCCGCCGCGCCCGCCGCCGTGCTGCTGTGCACGGCTGAGCGGGCAGACTCACCTGGGAAGCCGACATAGCATCGATGCGGGCGGACGGACCGGAATATTCTGGTCCGCTTGTCTGTACGAGCTGGAGGAGGGTGCGCCATGGCAGGTGCCGACCGCGGAGCGGGCCGCGCGAGGACCAGTGTGTGGCTGGAGGGCCGCCCGGCGCCCAGACGCAGGAGCGAGCAGCCCGAGGGACTGGACCGCGACAAGATCGTCGCGGCGACCGTACGGCTGCTCGACTCCGAAGGGCTCGCGAAGTTCTCGATGCGTCGGCTGGCCGCCGAGCTCGGCGTCACGGCCATGTCGGTCTACTGGTACGTCGACACCAAGGACGATCTGCTCGAGCTCGCCCTCGACGCCGTCACGGGCGAGCTCGCGCTGCCGGAGGAGAGCGAGGGCGACTGGCGGGGCCAGCTCTGCCAACTGGCCTCGGAATACCGGAAGTTGCTGGTCACCCACCCCTGGGTGGCCCGGCTCGTGGGCGAGTACCTGAATGTCGGGCCGAGTGCCATGGCCTTCGCGGACGCGGCGCAGCGTGTGCTGCGCAGCAGCGGGCTCTCCCCCGAGCAGCTGCCAGGCGCGGCGTCCCTCGTCTTCCAGTTCGCCTACGGCTTCAGCACTATCGAGGGCCGGTTCGCCGCCCGCTGCCGTGAGGCGGGCATCAGCCAGGACGACTTCTTCCGGAAGGTGATGGACACCGTCGAGGACCGGCAGGAGTTCGAGGGGGCCAGGGATCTGATGGAGGCGCGGGGCGGCGCGTCGGTCGAGGAGATGCGCAGGCGCGACTGGGACTTCGCACTGGGCTGCGCGATCGCGGGCATCGAGGCCATGAGGGACCGCGTGGCCGAGCGCTGAGCACGGGGGAGCGCGGAGCAGCGCGAGGCAGTACAGAGCAGACCGTCAGCTCTGTACTGTCCGTCGCTCTCCGTCGCTGTCCATCCCAGTCAGTCCTGGGGCGCCAGGCGTGCCGGGAAGCCGCCCGTGGCGATCGGGCCCCAGCGCTCCGGGGTGATGCGGATCAGCGACTTTCCCTGCCTGATCATCGCGGCCCGGTACTCGTCCCAGTCCCGGTGCTCGCCCGCGATGTTGCGGTAGTACTCGACCAGCGGCTCGACCGACTCCGGTGGGTCGATCACCTCCGCAGTCCCGTCGATCTGCACCCACGGTCCGTTCCACTCGTCCGACAGGACGATCAGGCTCGCTCGCGGGTCGCGCCGCGCGTTGCGGCTCTTGGCTCGCTCGGGGTACGTGGACACCACCAGCCGCCCGGAGTCGTCGACTCCGCAGGTCAGCGGGGAGCCCTGGGGGCGGCCGTCGGCGCGGGCCGTCAGCAGGATGGCGCGGTGCCTGGGTCGTACGAACTCCAGCAGCCCTTCGAGGTCCACCGTCGTGTTGGTCGCGATGTTCGGAGCCATGACCGCAGCCTACGACCGGATCACACCTCCGTTCGGCGCCTCGGGCTTCTACTGGCACTCGGACTTCGAGACCTGGCACGCCGAGGACGGCCTGCCCGGCGGGCGGATTCCGGTGCCGCAACGACCTGGTGTGGCGTAGTTCGACGGTCGCGCGGAACGCAGCCCACATCCTCGGTCACTCGCCGGGATGGGTGAGTTCGATGTCGCAGCCGTCCAGGCCGCCGCCGGTCACCACCACCGGTGTCGCGACCGGCGGATAGCCGCTCGCGATGACCGTGTAGTCGCCCGCATCGAGGTCGCCGAAGGTGTACGCCCCGTCCTCCCCGGTCGTGGACGTGGCCACCATGTTCCCGGCGGCGTCGGTCAGCGTCACGCGCGCGTGCGCCAGCG
Organism: Streptomyces sp. 7N604; assembly: GCF_052245475.1. Lineage (NCBI taxonomy): Bacteria > Bacillati > Actinomycetota > Actinomycetes > Kitasatosporales > Streptomycetaceae > Streptomyces > Streptomyces sp. 7N604. Next base: position 86,726 of record NZ_JBQQBX010000020.1, read on the forward strand.
GACGGCGTCCGGAACCGGCTCGTACGGTGCCCTGCACCACCGCGCCCGACCTCAACTCGACTCCCGCTGCGCCATGGGCGACGGGCTCCGGCCGAGCAGCCGCGCTGTCCGCACCAGCCGTCACATCTGCCGTACCCGGGGCAGCCGCGCCCGCGCCGGCGCGGGCGCCCCTCTCCCCGCCGGAGGCGAGCTTCGTCTTCAGCGGTACTTCTCTGATGAGGAGCACCGTCACCAGCGCGACCACCGCGATCGGTGCCGCGTAGAGGTAGATGTCCGCGATGCCGTGCCCGTACGCGCTCTCGACGACCGTGCGGATCGGGGCGGGCAGCTTGTCCATGTCGGGGATCGCGCTGCCGGTGCCGCCGCCCGCGGAACCGTCGGAACCACCGCCCGCGGCGCCGCCCTTCGCGCTGCCCAGCCCGGCCATCCCGTCCCGCACGTAGTCCGTGATCCGGTGGGCGAGCACGGCACCGAGCGCCGAGACGCCGACCGCGCCGCCGAGCGAGCGGAAGAAGGTGACGACCGAGCTGGCCGCGCCGAGGTCCTGCGGAGCCACCTGGTTCTGGGTGGCCAGGACCAGGTTCTGCATCATCATGCCGATGCCGAGGCCCAGGAGCGCCATGAAGATCGCGATGTGCCAGTACGCGGTGTCGTACCGCATCGTGCCCAGCAGGCCCAGGCCCGCGGCCACCAGCACCGCGCCCGAGACCAGCCACGCCTTCCAGCGACCCGTCCTGGTGATGACCTGCCCGGAGACCGTTGAGGAGACGAACAGCCCCGCGATCATCGGGATGGTCATCACCCCGGACATCGTCGGCGACTCGTCGCGCGCCAGCTGGAAGTACTGGCTCAGGAAGACGGTCGCGCCGAACATCGCGACACCGACGAAGAGGCTCGCGAGGGAGGCGAGCGTGATCGTCCTGTTCCGGAAGAGCCGAAGCGGGATGATCGGCTCGCTCGCCTTCGCCTCGACGAGGACGAAGATCAGGCCGAGTACGACCGAGCCGCCGACCATCGCGTAGGACTGCCAGGACAGCCAGTCGTACGCGTCCCCGGCCAGTGTGACCCAGACCAGCAGCAGAGAGACCGCGGCCGTCACGAAGAAGGCGCCCGTCCAGTCGACCTTGGCCTCACGCTTCACCACGGGGAGCTTGAGCGTCTTCTGCAGCACGATCAGCGCGATGACGGCGAAGGGCACGCCGACGTAGAAGCACCAGCGCCAGCCGAGCCACGAGGTGTCGGTGATGACGCCGCCGAGCAGCGGGCCGCCGACGGTCGCGATGGCGAAGGTCGCGCCGAGGTAGCCGCTGTAGCGGCCGCGCTCGCGCGGGGAGATCATCGCGGCCATCACGATCTGGGCGAGCGCGGACAGGCCGCCGACGCCGATGCCCTGGAAGACCCGGAAGGTGATCAGCGTCGCCGGGCTCTGCGCCAGGCCCGCGCCCGCGGACGCCAGGACGTAGATGATCAGCGCCAGCTGAACCAGCGTCTTCTTGCTGGTCAGGTCGGCCAGCTTGCCCCAGAGCGGGGTGGTCGCGGTCATGGCGAGCAGCGAGGCGGTCACCACCCAGGTGTACGTGCTCTGCCCGCCGCCCAGATCGGAGATGATCTCCGGGAGCGCGTTGGACACGATCGTCGACGACAGGATCGCGACGAACATGCCGAGCAGCAGCCCGGAGAGCGCCTCCATGATCTGCCGATGGGTCATGGGCGCGGGGTGCCCGATGTGCGTGCCGGCGGGTGCCGTGTCTCCTCGCACACCGGCTGGTGTGGTCGTTGCCATGCTCTTCCTTGTCTTGGCGCCGCTCTGTGCGCCGCGGTTCAGGTCGCTGCTCACGTCACCGTTCAGGTCGCTGTTCACGTCGCTCGTCATGTCGTCACGCGGGTTCGGGCGTTGACGCGGTCGTACGGGACGGCCGGCAGTCGCCGAAGCCGTCCCGCAGCCGGGCCAGCAGGGAGTTCAGCTGTCCGACGTCCTCGTCGGACCAGTCGCCGAGCGCCTCGGCGAGTGCGGCCACATAGCGGTCGGAGACGTCCCGCAGGACCTTCTCGCCGCCGGCGGTGAGCCGGAGCAGCCGGGACCGCTTGTCGAGTGGGTCCGGCTGCCGGTCGATCCAGCCGCGCTCCGCCAGGTGCGCGACATGCCTGCTGGTCACCGACATGTCGATGGCCAGCAGCTCGGCGAGCCTGCTCATCCGCATCTCGCCGTGGCGGTGCAGCAGCGTCAGTACGGCGGCGGAACCCGCCTGGCACTCGTGCGGAAGATTGCGGGCGAGACCGCGCTTGACGGCGCCGAAGGCGCTGAGCTGCCGGGCCAGTTCCTCGTACTGACTCTGCGCTGCCATGGGGCACTCCTGGACCTGTTTCTCCCGGATATCAAGTTGCTTAGAGCAACCATACGTACTGTTGGTTGCTGAAGGCAAATTAATGAGCGGGCGTCAGGCATGGGCCTGAGGGTTGGGGCGGAACCGCCGGTTCGCTAGGGTCCTGGGCCATGACGAACAACCCGCACGCCCCCGAGGGCAATTACGACCCGGCCGGCAGCACCCAGATGTTCCGCGCCTTCGTCGACGAGGCCCAGCCACGGCGGCAGGCCAGCCCGGCCCAGACGACCGGTCCGCGCCTCGGCGTGGCCTTCGGCGTCCTCGTCGTGGTCGCGATCATCGCCGCGGTCGCGTGGCTCGCACTGAGCTGACCCCGATAGCGTCCGCTCGCGCCGAGCTGACCCCGATCACTCACTGACGCATGCAGCGCTTGCCCGCCGCGTACGGAGTGTGCGCCGGTCACTTCCAGTCGACGTCGACATCCTGGGTCTCGATGTGCATGCCCAGCGGGACCCGCCACTCGTCCACGCACACGGTCCAGGTCTCTTCCGTGTGCTCCCCGCCCTCGATCGGGACGGGCAGCTTCTGGGCCGACTCGATGGTCGCCCAGTCGATGCCGAGCGCGCCGATGATGTGGGTCGCGAAGGTGACCGTGCCGGACTTCACAGGCTTGTCCCCGGTGTTCCGCAGCTCCAGCGTTACCTTCTCGCACCAGCGCTTGTCCGTGGGCGTGCGCTCGATGGGGCTGACGGAGAGCGCGGCAGGGCTCTGAGGCCTGGGTTCCGTGTCGGGGGAGCCGGGGCCCGGATCCGCGGGCTCCTCGTCCGTAGCGCCCCCGCCGCCGGATCCGCCGCTGCCCGCGGACGTTCCGCTTCCGCCCCCGGGCTCGGCAGTGCCATCCGCGTCGGACGCGCTCCCGACAGGCGACCCGTCTCCCTCGCCGGCCGCGGCCGATGCGCCCGCGCCATCGGGCGCGTCCGATCCCTCCGCCGGCGCCGGCCCTCCGCTCCCGCCCGGTTCGCCGCCGCCCCGTGACCCGTCGAGCGGAATCAGCGACACGTCACCCTCGGGCGGCACGGCCTTCGCCGAAGGCCCCTCGCTGCTGGGCCCGACCGCGCCGACCGCCACGTACCCGTCGTCTCCGCCGCCGCTGCCGCATCCGGTGAGCAGCGCCCCCAGACAGAGCACGGCCGCCGAGGAGGCGATCACCGCCCCCCGGCGGCCGTCGAACCGTGCGAGATGCCGTACGGGAAGTCGTACGTGCTGCCGTACGGGAAGCCGTATGCCTCGCGTCGTCCGTCGCATCGGCCCAGTGTGGCTGACGGTATGTCAGCTGTGAAGCGGCTGGGTCCGGTCGGCGGCTCGGGCCGCGGGCATGGGCTCGGGCTCAGTCCGCGATGAGGCCCTCCCGCAGTTGCGCGAGCGTACGCGTGAGCAGCCGGGAGACGTGCATCTGCGAGATGCCGACCTCCTCGCCGATCTGTGACTGCGTCATGTTCGCGAAGAACCGGAGCATGATGATCTGCCGTTCCCTGGGCGGGAGTTTGGCCAGCAGCGGCTTCAGCGACTCGCGGTACTCCACGCCCTCGAGAGCCGAGTCCTCGTAGCCGAGCCGGTCGGCCAGCGAGCCCTCGCCGCCGTCGTCCTCGGGCGAAGGGGAATCCAGCGAGCTCGCCGTGTACGCATTGCCGACCGCGAGCCCGTCGACCACGTCCTCCTCCGACACGCCCAGGCAGGCGGCGAGTTCGGGGACGGTGGGCGAGCGGTCCAGCTGCTGCGCGAGCTCGTCGCTGGCCTTCGTCAGCGCCAGCCGGAGCTCCTGAAGTCTGCGCGGCACCCGCACCGACCAACTCGTGTCCCGGAAGAAGCGCTTGATCTCGCCGACGACGGTCGGCATCGCGAACGTCGGGAATTCCACGCCCCGTTCGCAGTCGAACCGGTCGATCGCCTTGATCAGACCGATCGTGCCGACCTGGACGATGTCCTCCATCGGCTCGTTGCGGCTGCGGAAGCGGGCCGCCGCGTAGCGCACGAGGGGGAGGTTGAGCTCGATCAGGGTGTCGCGGACGTAGGCGCGCTCCGGGCTGTCCCCCTCGAGCGTGGCGAGCCGCAGGAACAGGGAGCGGGAGAGGGTGCGGGTGTTGATGGCGTCGCAGTCTTCGGGCACGGTCGGTGCCTCATTGGTGAGCACCTTCGAGCTGCCCAGGTCTACGGACATGCCACCCCCTTGAGGTCGCGGACGGGTCGCAGCGCCCTCGATCGGCGAGTGACGCAGCCTCCAACGTGAATACCGGAGGCGGCGCTGCGGCAAACGCGCTTCCTGCAGAATGTCACATGTCGGCAACACGCTGTAGCGCCAAGTCGACATATCAGTGCTGGAAAGGTACCTCGTACCGGTTACATCTCGATCCGATTTGCGGATCTCAGCCGGGCGAAGCTCCGGGACAGCAGACGGGACACATGCATCTGCGAAACGCCCAGTTCCGCACTGATCTGTGACTGCGTCAGATTGTTGTAGTAGCGCAGCAGCAGGATCCGCTGCTCGCGCTCGGGCAGCTGGACGAGCAGATGGCGTACGAGGTCACGGTGTTCGACGCCGGCCAGCGCCGGGTCCTCGTAGCCGAGCCGGTCGAGCAGCCCCGGCAGCCCGTCCCCCTCCTGGGCCGCCTCGAGCGAGGTCGCGTGATAGGAGCGGCCGGCCTCGATGCAGGCGAGCACATCCTCCTCGGCGATTTTCAGCCGCTCGGCGATCTCGGCCGTCGTGGGCGTACGGCCGTTCTGCACCGTCAGATCCTCGGTGGCGCCGTTCACCTGGACCCACAGCTCGTGCAGCCTGCGCGGCACGTGCACAGTCCGTACGTTGTCCCTGAAGTAACGTTTGATCTCGCCGACCACGGTGGGCATCGCGAAGGTCGGGAACTGCACCCCGCGCTCCGGGTCGAACCGGTCGATCGCATTGATGAGCCCGATCGTGCCGACCTGGACCACGTCCTCCATCGGCTCGTTGCGGCTGCGGAAGCGGGCCGCGGCATAGCGCACCAGCGGCAGGTTCGCCTCGATGAGCGCCGCTCGCACGCGCGCGTGCTCCGGCGTGCCCGGCTCGAGCCCCGACAGCTCCTTGAAGAGCACTTGGGTCAGCGCCCGGGTGTCCGCGCCTCTGCTCTCGCGGGTTTTTCCGGCGCCTTCGCCCTGGGGCGGCGTCGCTTCGGACGCGGTACGGGCCGACGCGGTCATGCCACCCCTTCAGATCTCTCGGTCCACTCATCCGGCAAAAGCGGTCATAGCATCACAAGACATGTGCACTGTGTGCAAGCACCGTATATACCCGTGTTGGCGGCAAGTTGGGGCCATTTGCAACATGCGAAAAGGCCCCTGCCAAGGAGGCGAGGGGCCCGGAAACCCGTACGGGTCAGAACTCGTAGTCGGCCACCACCCAGGTGGCGAATTCCCGCCACTGCGCGACGCCCGCCTGGTGCGCCGGGTGCTCCAGGTACCGCTGCAGGGCGGCCTTGTCGGCGACGGCCGAGTTGATGGCGAAGTCGTAGGCGATCGGCCGCTCCGAGATGTTCCAGGCGCACTCCCAGAACTCCAGCTCGGGGATCAGCCCGCCGAGCTCCTGGAAGGCCTTCACCCCGGCGACCACCCGCGGGTCGTCGCGCCTGACGCCCTCGTTGAGCTTGAAGAGAACCAGGTGGCGGATCATGCGGACACTCCTCGGGACGACGCTCGGCCGGTCAGCTCACCAGCGCGGTCATGAATTCGCCGACACCCTTCGCGGCGCTCGATATGCCCTCGAACCCTATCTGGACCAGATCCGCGGCCCGGTCCGGGGACGTGATGATCGTGTACAGCACGAAGACGATGACCATGTAGAGCGCGATCTTCTTCGTTTGCGCCATGCCGTGCTGCCTCCCCTGCCGCGGTGTCCCTGCCGCCTGTCCGCCGACGGTCGCGTGAGTCTATCCACACATACGGTCGACGCGGCGAGCCGCCGCGTCCCGCTTCCTCCGCGCGCGGCCCACCCGCCGTCCGCCCCTCGACTCGCCCTCGATCCGACTTATATGGACCAAAGCCCCGGCAATCGGGGCCCTTTGGGCCGCGTCCGCCGACGCACGCGCGCGAGGTAACCGGAGCACGCGCGCGAGGAACGCCGCTTCCCAGAGCCAGACGTGAGGAAGGCCCCCGCCGGAGATCCGCCGGGGGCCTTTCCTTGGAGCGGTAGCGGTGGGATTTGAACCCACGGAGGAGTTGCCCCCTCACACGCTTTCGAGGCGTGCTCCTTAGGCCGCTCGGACACGCTACCGAGAGAGAGCTTAGCGGACTGGCGGCCGTGCTCCGAAATCGGTATCGATCCGCCCGGTCCGGCGGAAGAAGGCCGTGAGCAGCTCCGAGCACTCCTCGGCCAGCACCCCGTTGATGACCTCCGGCCGGTGGTTGAGCCGCCGGTCACGTACGACGTCCCACAGCGAGCCGACCGCGCCCGCCTTTTCGTCGACCGCGCCGTAGACCACCCGCTCGACCCGGGACAGCACGCTGGCGCCCGCGCACATCGTGCACGGCTCCAGGGTCACCACGAGCGTGCAGCCGGACAGCCGCCACGACCCGCCGGCCCGCGCCGCCTCGCGCAGGGCGAGGACCTCGGCGTGCGCCGTCGGGTCGCCGGTCGCCTCGCGCTCGTTGTGACCGCGCCCAAGCACCCCGCCGTCCGGACCGAGGACGACGGCGCCGACCGGCACGTCCCCGGTCTCCGGGGCCCGTACGGCCTCGGCCAGGGCCAGCCGCATCGGCGCGTGCCAGGGGTCGCGCAGGGGATCGGGCCGTACGGGGGTCGAGGGGGTCATGGGGACAGTGTCGGTCACGGGCGGGCCAGCGGCGTGCTCCGGGCCGGACGAGGCGGTACGGCCGGGGTGCGGGACGGGCCGCCGGGTGCGGGCCGGCGGCGCAGGCGCGTCAGCGGACTGCCTCCAGGACCTCCCCGCACCCCAGCACATCGGCGATCTCGCTGAGCGCGTCACCGTCCAGGGCCATCAGCTCCTTGCTCGTCATCCCCAGGTCTTCGAGGATCTCCGAGTCGCCGATCGGGCCCGGCGGCACGGCGTCATCGGCGGCCGCGGGCTCGTCATCGTCGTCCTCTGGCTCGCCGTCCTCCGTGCCGTCGAGGTCCACCAGGCTGTCGAGGTCCTCTTCCGGCTCGCGGCCGAGCAGCTCGTCCGTGAGCAGAATCTCGCCGTACGAGCTGCGGGCCGCGGCCGCCGCATCCGAGATGTAGATGCGGGGGTCCTCCTCGCCGTCCACCCGGACGACGCCGAACCACGCGTCCTCCTGCTCGATGAAGGCGAGCACCGTGTCGTCGTCGACCGATGCCTCCCGCGCCAGATCCGTCAGATCGGCGAGGGTCTCCACATCGTCGAGCTCTGTGTCGCTCGCTTCCCACCCGTCTTCGGTGCGCGCGAGCAGTGCGGCGAAGTACACCGTGACTCTCCCACTGGTCATAGGCGTTTGCCGGGTCCGGCGGGACCAGGGGCTTTTCTTCCTCTGGGCCCGCCCACTCGGAATCGTGGCAGAAACGAAGCCATCGCGAGAGGTCTTCCGCTGTGCGTCGTGCACCAGTCCTGCAACCGGACGGCGATCCGGCGGCTGCCCGGGCTACCAGCGGAAGGTCCTCATCCGCATCTGCTGGCGCATCCGGGCCGCTCGGGCCCGCCGCGGCTGCACCCGTTCACGCAGTGCTTTGGCCTCGTTGAGTTCTCGAAGGAATTGGGCGCGTCGGCGGCGCCTCTCCGCGTCGCTCTCCACCAGCGCGGGGTCCGCCGGCGCGGGTTCGCCACTGGGCCGGTTCCGGTCCGGCACGGGTGCCAACACCTCCCCAAGCTGGTCCTTTCGTCCCCCGACCGTGCGGGCGCTGCTGCCCCGTACGGGCGTACGTGCCCACTTTCCCCCGAACAGGTGGTTTGATGCCAGTGCAGCCACAGACTGCGCGGGGGTGATGGGGCGTATGGGGCGCGGCCCTGCTCGGCTACTGTCAATGCCATGCGGACCCACGTCGTCGACCACCCGCTGGTGGCGCACAAACTCACCACGCTGCGCGACCAGCGCACCGACTCCCCCACCTTCCGGCGGCTGGCCGACGAGCTGGTCACCCTGCTCGCGTACGAGGCGACCCGCGAGGTGCGCACCGAGCAGGTCGACATCGAAACTCCCCTGACGACGACGACCGGTGTGCGGCTGGCCCGCCCGCGCCCGCTGGTGGTGCCGATCCTCCGGGCAGGTCTGGGCATGCTCGACGGCATGGTCCGGCTGCTGCCGACGGCAGAGGTCGGCTTCCTCGGCATGATCAGGGACGAGGAGACACTCCAGGCGTCCACGTACGCGACGCGGATGCCGGAGGACCTCTCGGGCCGCCAGGTGTACGTGCTGGACCCGATGCTGGCGACCGGCGGCACGCTCGTCGCGGCGATCAACGAGCTGATCTCGCGCGGCGCGGACGATGTCACGGCGATCTGCCTGCTGGCCGCTCCGGAGGGTGTGGAGGTCATGGAGCGCGAGCTGGAGGGCACGCCGGTCACGGTGGTCACGGCGGCGGTGGACGAGCGCCTCAACGACCACGGGTACATCGTCCCCGGCCTCGGCGACGCGGGTGACCGCATGTACGGGACGGCCGACTAGCCGGCCGCAGCCGGTGGACCGCGGCCGACGAGCCGCGGAAGACCGACCGCGGCCGTCGGCTCGTACCGATGTCACCCGCGCGGCCGTCATCCGGTCAGCGGGGAGGCCCGGCGCGGACGCCTCGGGGCGGGGCCCGTAGGGCGCGGACCGGTCAGCACTTCGCGGACGCCGAGGGCGCCGGGGAGGGGTTGGTCAGGGAGACCAGCGCCTGGTCCGCGGCCTGCTTCTCGGCGAGGGCCTTGAAGCCGTCGCCGATGATCAGGTCGACGTCCGCGCCGGTGCGCTTGTCCGCCTCCGTCTCGGTCCCGGGGAGCTGCGTGCCCAGCACCTTGAACGGCCCTTCGGTGGCGTTCGGTGCGCCGAGCAGTATCCCGGTGCCCTTGACCTTCTTGTCGTATGCGACCGGGGCGTTGCCGACCTTGCCGATCTTGAAGCCGCGCTTCTTGAGCTCGTCCGCGGTCTGCTTGGCCAGGCCGGTGCGCTGCGTCGCGTTGTAGACGTTCACGGTGATCTCGCCGGGCTTCGGCAGCGGCCTGGCCTGTGCGCTCGGGCGGCTCTCCGGCTTATCGCAGCCCGCTGCCTTGCCCGCCGCGCGGGCCTTGCCACCGCCGCCGGTGAACACGTCGATGAGCTGCAGCGTCCCCCAACCGGCCATCCCGACGGCGGCTGCCGCCCCGATCACGGCGACCGCGATCCGGCGGCGGTTACGGGGCCGGCGCATACGCGGGTACCTGTCACCCGTGATGCGGTACTTACCGCCCATGCCGGGGGGAGTCAGCATGCTCATGAAGCGCAGCGTAATGCGGGTCGACCGCTCTGCCTACTAGATGATCAACGCGTGGCGCAGAGGCCAACCCAAAAGGGGCAACATGTCGATATTGGGGCGGAAGCGCGGAAGCGTCCCTGCTGTCCGGTCCGTGACCAGGCCGGGTGGCGTCAGCCCAGCTCAAGCACCCGCGCGTGCAGCACTTGGCGCTGCTGGAGCGCCGCCCGTACCGCCCGGTGCAGCCCGTCCTCCAGATAGAGGTCGCCCTGCCACTTCACGACATGGGCGAAAAGGTCCCCGTAGAACGTCGAGTCCTCGGCGAGGAGCGTCTCGAGATCCAACTGCTGCTTGGTGGTGACCAACTGGTCGAGGCGTACCGGGCGTGGAGCGACATCCGCCCACTGGCGGGTGCTCTCCCGGCCGTGGTCGGGGTACGGCCGCCCGTTTCCGATGCGCTTGAAGATCACACGGAAAGCCTACCGGTCCTGACGCTCCGGGCGCAGCCGTGGCGCAGGAGTGGAAAGGCGGCGAAGTGGATCAAACCGGGAGCGAGTCGGTAGCACGTCGGGAGCGAATCGGGAGAGTCAGGAGTGGAAGCGACGGCTCCGCCGGAACCACCGGCACGGAGGGCTCGGCGCCTGCGGGAGGGGCCCGGTCCGGGTGCGGACGGCTCGGCAGGGTTCGGTCGGGTCACGCGGTGACGGAGTCGTACGGCCCGTGGTCGTCGTGCAGTCCGCCGCCGCTGCCCGCGTCGCCTTCGGTCGGCACGCTCCGCACCGGCTCGCTCAGCGAGCCGAGGTCGTACGCGTACGTGCCGACGGCATCCGCGATCACGTCGACGTTGGTGTCGAAGGCCGCCATGGCGATGTTGGACAGGTCGTCGCAGGCCGCGTGGTAGCAGGCGTCGTACGGGGCGCCCGCTGTGCCGCCGAACTTCGTCGCCTGGGCCTCGGTCTTGATGCCCTCGGCGCCGGTGAACGTGCCGCCCGACGGGATGCCCACCGCGATGAACGGCCCGTAGTCCGAGCGGCCGGTGAAGTCCGTGCCCTCGTGCGGCTTGCCCTGGCGGTCGAGAAAGCCGTTGATCCGCTTCTCGAGCTGGGCCGAGCCCTCGGGGCCTGGGCCCGCGCCCCTGCCGTCCGAGTCGTCGCCGTCGTACACGAACTGGCCGTGGTTCGGCGACGCGATCATGTCGAAGTTGAGGTAGAGCACGATCTGCTTCCTCTGCTGCTCGGTCAGTCGCGCCACATAGTCCGCGGAGCCGACCAGGCCCAGCTCCTCTGCCGACCACCACGCGAAGCGGATCGTGTTCGCCGGCTTCTGGCCCGTCTTCGCCAGCTCCAGCGCCACCTCCAGCAGCCCCGCCGAGCCCGAGCCGTTGTCGTTGATGCCGGGGCCCGCGGCGACGGAGTCGAGGTGGGAGCCGAGCATCACCGTACGGGCCGGGTCGCCGGCGCGGGTCTCCGCGATGACATTGCGGGTGGTTCGCTTCTCCCGCAGCTCGCGGATGTCGAGCGAGACCGTGACCTCGGCTCTCGCGGACTCGGCGGCGAGCGCCCGGCCGTCCTGCTGCGTGATTCCGCCGGTGGGTATCCTCCCGGCGGCCGGGTCGCCGATCGTTCCGGTCAGCGCGCCCTCGGCGTTGTTGTAGACGATCGCGCCCACCGCGCCGGCGTCGGCCGCGGTGGCCTGCTTCTGGGCGAAGGGGCAGCCGCCGCGCTGGATAAGTGCGATCTTCCCGGTGAAGGACGCCGCGGCGTAGTCACCGGCCTCGCACCCCGGCGACGCGTCCACCGGCACGGCCGCGACCGGTGCCTTGATGCCGCCTTCGGGGGTGCTCTTGGTGTACGTCATCGCCTTGATGGCGATGTCCCGCGGGCTGGGCGTGAGGACCGAGAGCTTCTCGGCGAGCGTCTCGGTGTAGGTGAACTCGAAGGCGTCGTACGACACCTGGTATCCGGCCTTCTGCAGCTGCCGGTACACGTACGCCGCCGATGCGTCGTGCCCGAGCGTGCCGGCGGCCCGGCTGCCTCCGCCGGAGTCGGCGATGGCCTGGAATCTCTTCAGGTGTGTGTGCGCGTCCTCGGCGGATGATCCCGCCACGAGGGTGCGGGCGAGCTTCTCCGCCGTCGCTGTCTTATCCGGCCGCCCTGCTGCGCTGTCGCCGTGGCGGGCGGTGGCGGGCGAGGCGGTGGCCATGAGCAGCGGTGCGGTGAGCGCGGCGGCGGCCAGCACGGCTATCGCGCTGCGGGGGTGTCGTACGTCCACGGGAGTCCTTCCGGCAGGCGGGCGGGGCGGGGCTGTTCCGAGTGGGCTCACTGGGAACGTATGGGGCACAGGCCACTTGTGCCTCTTGGGCCGCACGGGACGCTGCTTCCCCCGCCGGAGCAGGTGGAAGGGCCCGGGCAGCTCTCCGGGCTTGGCCGCGCCGGTGTCCGGTGATGCCGTGGGCGGCTCCGAGGAGGGCGTGCCCGCGGCGGAGCGATGCGGCCGCGGGCGAGGCGGAGCAGGCGGCCGCGGCCGGCGAAGTTGCGCAGGACCTTGTGGTGGTCAGGCGGACTTTGCGGCGACGAGGGGGACGTAGCCGATGATGCCGTCGGCCACTGCTGCACGGGCTGCGTCGAGATACGCGCGGGGCGGTGTCCGGCCGGCGGTGTCGGCGGCGGAGTAGTCCACGCCGTCGCCCCGTACTTCGTACGCGTCGGCCAGCAACATCACGACCTCCGCCTCGCCCTCGGACTCGACGAAGACATCCAGCATTCGCGCACACTGCTCGTGGGTGATGGCGCAGCCTCCCCCGGACTCCGTCCGGGAGGTGCCCCCAGGCTGGTGGCCGGAGTCGGCGAAGCGGATCGGGCAGTCCAGGTTGCAGCCGGTGTTGACCTCGATGATGCCCAGGCAGGCGTGCTGCTCGTGCTCCGGGCACAGCCCGCAGTCCGTAGGGCAGCCGTCCTTCACCTCGGTCTGGAACGTCAGGGGGATCGTCCCGGGCTTGTTGAAGCGGGCCGAGGACACGTACTCCTGCGCGTCCCCGTACACCAGAGCCTCGAACTGCCCGTGATCGCGGCAGCGTTTTCGCAGAGCCGGTCCCGCTTCCGACCCGGCGGTCGGCGCGCGGATGGGTCGGCCGAGCGGGCCGTCTCGTCAACCGTCATTGCTTCTCCGTTTCCGCGACGTCGTGGGGGTCCCCGTTGCCGTTCCCATGGCCTTTCCCGTCGCCGCTGCCGCTGCCGCTGCCATCGCGCGGTGCGGCCGGGACCGGTCCGCGGCGGGCACCGTGCAGCAGTACGGCGGCGTAGAGCAGCACCAGCGCGTCCTGGGCGAGGACGATCCAGCTCAGCGACTGCGGCAGATACACGCCGAAGCAGCCGCAGTTCTCGACGGCGAGCCCGCGGGCGTACGCCTGCACCGCCAGCGTGCTCCAGATCAACGACACGGCGGTGTACACCCACACCGGAGCGATCGCTCCCGAGCGCGGCCGGGTCAGGAACCAGGTGCCGCAGATCAGCTCCCCGATGATCAGCACCACGGCGAGGGCGGTCGCCGCACCGCCGGCCACCAGCCCGTAGGCGGCGAGGATGCTGGGCATCTCCTCGAAGGAGGCGAGCTGCCCGACCGCCATCGCCGTGAACACCGCGCCGAGCGCGGTCCGCAGCACCATGCTCCGACGGTACGCGCCGGTCGGCAGGCTCTTACGTAAGCGCGCTCACCGACTCCGACTCGCCTTGACCGGTCATCTGCGGGCCGCTCGCCGCTCCGCCTCGTCCTTGACCGACGCGAGCGAGGCCGCCACGGTCTCCTCCCAGCGGCGGGCCACGACCTGCCCCCACCGCTCGCCGAGGCTCCACAGGTCCGTGCCCATCTCGCCCCGGTACACCAGCCGGGTGCCGGTCTCCTGATCGATGAGGACGAAAGACTCGGTCACATGCGGCACGGGTCCGCGCACCAGACGGAAATCGACGCGCTCGGGCCGGGCGAACCGCACGGTCTCCACCGTCGTCGCCGTGATACGGCCGCCCACGGGCGTGAAATGCGCGGCCAGCACCATGTCACCGCCGCGCTCCAGCACCTCGACCTTCTCGCGCAGCGCGTGGGTGGGGCGGCCCAGATACGGCTGCGCCACGACGTCGAAGACCAGCTCGCGTGGCGCCTGGATGTCGACCGCCTGGGGACCGAGCGGGCGCGTACGCCTGCCTGCCCCAAGGTCGACCGGAACGGCGCCGGTCACCAGCCCGAGGTATCCCGCGGCCGCGACCCCGGCACCCGTTGCCGCCACGCCCAGCCGTACCGGCCAGCCCATGTCCCGTCCCTTCCCTTGTCCCTTGAAGACCCGTCCCTTGAAGGTCCCATCCCTTCCTTGATCCGTTCGGCTCCGACGGTATGCCGCCCAGCTGTTACCCGCAGGGCGGGTTGTTCGGACTCAGTCCTCCGCCCCTCGACCTGCTCGACCTACGCTGGAACAGAGGCCGGAAAGGGAAGAGCGGCTATGTGCATCGAGAGGGGCCTGGACAGTTCCACGACCCGCGATGTCCTGACGGAGCAGGTCAGGCGGTTGGAAGCCCGTGCCTCCGAGGCGGAGGCCAGGGGGCAGGCGGGGAAGGCAGCCAGACTGCGGGCCAAGGCCGAACGCTGCCGGGCCCCGACTCACTCGTCAGGGCGACCATCCACGTCCGGTGCATCCCGTGCGTGAGTCAGTGACGGGTCGCGAGGCCCAACGACCGGACCAACTGGGCCAGTTCCTCGCGGTAGAGCTTGTCCGGGTCGAGTGTCTGGGTGAGCAGGTGGCCGTAGATCTCCAGTGAGACCAGGCCGTGCAGGTGGCCCCAGATGCACAGCGCGAGCGCCACGGCGGCAGGGCGTCGTTCGCTCAGGCCGGCCCGCGCCCGACCACGGCGACTGCAACCAGAGCACGACGATGGCCCGGACCGTGGAACGGTCCGGGCCATCGTTTTGGCTGGTCAGCCGTGGCGGAGGATACGAGATTCGAACTCGTGAGGGGTTGCCCCCAACACGCTTTCCAAGCGTGCGCCCTAGGCCTCTAGGCGAATCCTCCGCCGGAAACAATACAAGACCGAAAGCAGTGCTCGCGAACCCGTTCCCAGGCCCCCACCCCTGGCCCGCCCACCCCCGTCGATCCGCTAAGGTGGGGGTCAGCCCCTCACGCGGCGCTATATCACCGAACTCCCCCAGGGCCGGAAGGCAGCAAGGGTAAGTGAGCTCTGGCGGGTGCGTGGGGGGCCCTTGCGTGCTCGGGGGCCGCGGTGAGGGTCGCGGCGCGGCCGGTTGTCGGTGGGGGCCGATATCGTCGTAGGCGTGTCGTCCCTTGCGCTGTACCGCCGCTATCGCCCCGAGACCTTCGCCGAGGTCATCGGGCAGGAGCACGTGACCGGTCCGCTGCAGCAGGCGCTGCGGAACAACCGGGTCAACCACGCGTATCTCTTCAGCGGGCCGCGCGGCTGTGGCAAGACGACCAGCGCCCGGATCCTGGCCCGCTGTCTGAACTGTGTGCAGGGGCCGACGCCCACGCCCTGCGGTGAGTGCCAGTCCTGCCGGGACCTGGCGCGGAACGGGCCCGGGTCGATCGATGTGATCGAGATCGACGCGGCGTCGCACGGCGGCGTGGACGACGCCCGGGAGCTGCGCGAGAAGGCCTTCTTCGGGCCTGCCTCCAGCCGCTACAAGATCTACATCATCGACGAGGCGCACATGGTCACCTCGGCGGGGTTCAACGCTCTGCTGAAGGTGGTCGAGGAGCCGCCGGAGCATCTGAAGTTCATCTTCGCGACGACCGAGCCCGAGAAGGTCATCGGGACGATCCGGTCGCGTACGCACCACTATCCCTTCCGGCTGGTGCCCCCCGGGACCCTGCGCGACTACCTCGCCGAGGTCTGCGAGCACGAGGCGATCCCGGTCGAGGACGGCGTGCTGCCGCTGGTCGTACGGGCCGGGGCCGGGTCCGTACGTGACTCGATGTCCGTCATGGACCAGCTGCTGGCGGGCGCGGGCGAGGACGGCGTGACGTACGCCATGGCGACGGCGCTGCTCGGCTACACCGACGGGTCGCTGCTCGACGGAGTCGTCGACGCCTTCGCGGCGGGGGACGGCGGCGCGGCTTTCGAGGTCGTGGACCGGGTGATCGAGGGCGGGAACGACCCGCGGCGGTTCGTCGCCGACCTGCTCGAGCGGCTGCGGGACCTGGTGATCCTCGCTGCGGTGCCCGATGCGGCGGAGAAGGGGCTGATCGACGCCCCTGCGGACGTGATCGAGCGGATGCAGGCCCAGGCCTCGGTCTTCGGCGCGGCGGAGCTGAGCCGGGCGGCCGACCTGGTCAACGAGGGGCTGACCGAAATGCGTGGCGCGACGTCGCCGCGGCTGCAGCTGGAGCTGATCTGCGCGCGCGTGCTGCTGCCCGCGGCCTTCGACGACGAGCGCTCCGTACAGGCCAGGCTCGACCGCCTGGAGCGGGGCGCCGCGCTCGCGGGCGGCCTGTCAGGGGCGGGGGCCGGTCCCGCCATGGGGTACGTCCCGGGGCCGGACGCTCACGCCGCACCGCCCCAGGCGGCCGCCGGTCCTACGGGCCCGGCGGCGGCCCGCGCGGCTCTGCCACCGCGTGGCGCGGCGGCGGGCGGCGCGACAGCGGGCGGGGCGGCGGCTGCGGCGGGAGCGCAGCCTCCGGCCGGCCCGGAAGCACAGCCGCCTGTCGAGGCCGGGGCGGCTGGTCAGGCCGCCCAGGGCGCCCAGGCCTGGCCCGCGGGCGCGCAGCCGGGGACTCCGGCTGCCGGGGCTTCTCCTGGTGCGGGGCAGCAGCCCAGCGGCCAGGGCGGTGAGGGCGCTGAGGGCCCGGGCGGGCAACGGCCCGGCGCGTGGCCGGGCGCGGGACCCGCTGACGGGCCCGCCGGGCACGGCGGTCCGAGCGGCGGTGCGGGGATGCGGCCCGGTGCGTGGCCTGCGGGTGCGCAGTCGGCCCCTGCACAGTCGGCCGGTGCGCCGGGCGGGGATGCGTCGCAGCAGGCAGGCGGTACTGGGGGCGACAACGCGGCAGCGCAGCAGCCCGGCGCGTGGCCTGCCGGTGGGTCGCAGACTGCGGGGGCTCCGGCGGGCAGTGCTGCCGGAGGGGGCGGACAAAGGCCGGGCGCGTGGCCCGGTGGCAGTGGGGCATCATCGGGCGGTGCATCGGACTCCGGTGCGCCCGCGGCCCAGTCGGGTCGGCCCGCCCAGCCGACTCAGCCCGCTCCCACCCCTTCTCCCGCTGCAGGCGGCCCCGCCCAAGGTGCCCTGCAGATCCGGCAGATGTGGCCCGACATCCTCGAGGCGGTCAAGAACCGGCGCCGCTTCACATGGATCCTGCTGAGCCAGAACGCCCAGGTCGCCGGGTTCGACGGCACCACCCTCCAGCTCGCCTTCTCCAACGCGGGCGCACGGGACAGTTTCGTCGGCGGTGGCAGCGAGGACGTGCTGCGGCAGGCCCTCAGCGAGTCGCTCGGCGTGCAGTGGAAGATCGAGGCGATCGTCGACCCGTCGGGCGGCGCGGCCGCGCAGGGCGGTGCGCCCGCGGGGCCGCGGCCCTCCGCTCCGGCCCCGCAGCCGCCCCCGGCCGCACGACCCGCGGCGCCCCAGTCCACCTCCGCCCCCGCCGCGCGGCCCGCGGCCCAGGCTTCGGCCCCCGAGCCGAGGCCTCGCCCCGAGGTCAAGCCTCACCGCGAGCCGGAGCCCCCGCCGGTCGCGCCCGAGGACGACATGCCCGCCGAGGACGACCCGGACCTCGACGACACGGCCCTGAGCGGCCACGACCTGATCGTCCGCGAGCTCGGCGCCACGGTCCTCGAGGAGTACACGAACGAATAGGGGCCGCTATGCCGCTGCCCCCCGCTCCCCCGTTGCGTCACCGGCTCGCCACACCGCGTAACCGGCACCCGGCAACCCCTGAGAGCACGCCTCAGCCACCAAGGCCGCGGCCTTACGCACGACCTCCGCACGCCCACACGTACGCCCCCAACCCCCGCCCCATAGCAGGCGACCCCGCCGGGCCGACTCCTCCGCACGGCGTACGGCGCGGGGTCCCCGGAGCACGTAGGCTCGGGCTACCGAAGAAAGAAGAAAGTCGTCGAACGCCAGGAGCGAAGCCGTGATTCCCGGTGGTGGGCAGCCCGATATGCAGCAGTTGCTGCAGCAGGCCCAGAAGATGCAGCAAGACCTCGCCGCGGCCCAGCAGGAACTGGCCGAGACCCCAGTCGAGGGCTCCTCGGGCGGCGGCCTCGTCAAGGCCACAGTGACCGGTACCGGAGAGCTCCAGGGCCTGGTCATCGACCCGAAGGCCGTGGATCCTGAGGACACGGAGACCCTCGCGGATCTGGTTCTCGCGGCCGTACGGGACGCGACCGGCGCCGCGCAGGAGCTCCAGGAGCAGAAGCTGGGCCCGCTCGCCCAGGGCCTCGGCGACATGCCGGGACTGCCCTTCTGAGCGTGAGCGCGAGGGCGTGAGGGCGCGTGAGCGTGGCGAGGGCGTGCGAGCGGGCCGAGCCCTGTGAGCCCGTACTGATCCGGTCCTTAGAACGGATCAACTAGCGTACGTAGCGGGAAAGAAGAAGGAGACGGCGTTCCGTGTACGAAGGCGTGGTCCAGGACCTCATCGACGAGTTGGGCAGGCTGCCCGGCGTCGGTCCCAAGAGCGCGCAGCGGATCGCCTTCCACATCCTCCAGGCCGAGCCCGCCGACGTCCGCCGGCTCGCCCAAGCGCTGACCGAGGTGAAGGACAAGGTCAGGTTCTGCGCCGTCTGCGGAAACGTTGCGCAGGAGGAGCGGTGCCGGGTCTGCCAGGACCCGCGCCGCGACCCGGCGGTGATCTGTGTCGTCGAGGAGCCCAAGGACGTCGTCGCGATCGAGCGGACCCGTGAGTTCCGCGGCCGCTACCACGTACTCGGCGGGGCGATCAGCCCCATCGAGGGCGTGGGCCCGGACGACCTCCGGATAAGGGAGCTGCTGGCCCGGCTCGCCGACGGCACCGTCACCGAGCTGATCCTGGCCACCGACCCGAACCTCGAGGGGGAGGCCACGGCCACCTACCTCGCACGCATGGTCAAGCCCATGGGACTGAAGGTCACGCGACTGGCCAGCGGGCTCCCTGTCGGGGGAGACCTGGAGTATGCCGACGAGGTCACGCTGGGCCGTGCCTTCGAAGGGAGACGACTTCTCGATGTCTGACGCCACGCTCCACGACGCCAAACAGGACCCGGACGACTTCGCGGTGCAGATCGCCGACCAGGTCGAGAGCTTCATCGTCGCCGTCACGGAAGTGGCGAAGGGCGACGAGCCCGGCAGCGCGATCCCGTACCTCCTGCTCGAGGTGTCCCAGCTCCTCCTCGCGGGCGGCCGGCTGGGTGCGCACGAGGACATCGTCCCGGACGAGCGGTACGAGGCGGACACGGGCCCGGAGCCGGACGACGTCGACGAGCTGCGCGAGCGCTTCGCCGCGCTGCTCGACCCCGCGGACGTCTACTCCGAGGTCTTCGACCCGTACGTGCCGCGCAGCGCGCCCGTGGCCTGCCGGATCTCCGACGACCTGGCGGACATCATCACGGACCTGCGGCACGGCATGGCCCACTACCGGGCGGGCCGGGTCACCGAGGCCCTGTGGTGGTGGCAGTTCTCCTACTTCTCCAACTGGGGCCCTACCGCGTCGGCCGCGCTCCGCGCCCTCCAGTCGCTGCTGGCCCACATCCGTACGGACAGCCCGCTGGACGAGCTCGACGGCCTGGACACGGACGAGGCCGCGGCGGCGGACGACGGGTCGCTCGAGGAGGAGGCAGGCCGCGTGATGGCCGCCGAGATCGCCGCCCCGCTGGGGCTGAAGCCGGCTCGCCGGTAGCCACCGTCCGCACCCACGGGCCGCAGGCACCGGCCGCACCCACGGGCCGCAGCCACAGGCCGTACTCGTTGGCCGTACCCGCCCGCCTCCATCAGCGGCCCACCAGCACCGATCAGCACCCGTCAGCGCCCGCGGCGAGCACCCGGTCCGTGTGAACTGAATTACGTTCCCGTGTGCCTCGCCCGGCAGCGGGCAGGGGCCATCGCGGAGCGGGCACGGCGGTTGAGAGCTCTCTTGATGATCACGTAGTGAGCACTGCGTCTCACGATGCGATACAGGGATAGTTCATTCCGCCTGCTCGTTAGACTGAGCCGACCGAAGGATCCTGATTCGGGTCCCCGGAAAGACAGAGTTGCGAGGAGCGCACGTGGGCCTTGTCGTGCAGAAGTACGGCGGCTCCTCCGTTGCGGATGCCGAGGGCATCAAGCGCGTCGCCAAGCGGATCGTCGAAGCCAAGCGAACCGGCCACCAGGTGGTCGTCGTGGTCTCGGCGATGGGTGACACGACGGACGAGCTGATCGATCTCGCCCAGGAGGTATCTCCGATGCCTGCCGGGCGCGAGTTCGACATGCTGCTGACCGCCGGAGAGCGAATCTCCATGGCGCTGCTGGCGATGGCGATCAAAAACCTCGGACACGAGGCGCAGTCGTTCACCGGCAGCCAGGCGGGAGTCATCACCGACTCCGTCCACAACAAAGCGCGGATCATCGACGTCACGCCGGGCCGTATCAGGACCGCGTTGGACGAGGGCAACATCGCCATCGTCGCCGGCTTCCAGGGTGTGTCCCAGGACAAGAAGGACATCACCACCCTCGGACGGGGCGGGTCCGACACCACCGCGGTGGCGCTGGCCGCCGCGCTGGACGCCGAGGTGTGCGAGATCTACACCGACGTCGACGGGGTCTTCACCGCCGACCCGCGGGTCGTGAAGAAGGCCCGCAAGATCGACTGGATCTCGTTCGAGGACATGCTGGAGCTCGCCAGCTCCGGCTCCAAGGTGCTGCTGCACCGGTGCGTGGAGTACGCACGCCGATACACCATCCCGATCCACGTGCGGTCGTCGTTCTCCGGCCTCCGCGGCACGTGGGTCAGCAACGAGCCGCACGAATCGCACGGACAAGGGGACCAGCCGATGGAGCAGGCGATCATCTCGGGGGTTGCCCACGACACGTCCGAGGCCAAGGTCACGGTCGTCGGCGTCCCGGACAAGCCGGGCGAGGCAGCGACGATCTTCCGGGCCATCGCGGACGCCGAGATCAACATCGACATGGTGGTGCAGAACGTCTCGGCGGCCTCCACCGGCCTCACCGACATCTCCTTCACCCTCCCCAAGAACGAGGGCCGCAAGGCCATCGACGCGCTGGAGCGGGCGAAGAGCGCCATCGGCTTCGAGGCGCTGCGCTACGACGACCAGATCGCCAAGATCTCGCTGGTCGGCGCCGGCATGAAGACCAACCCGGGCGTCACCGCGACCTTCTTCGAGGCGCTTTCGAACGCGGGGGTCAACATCGAGCTGATCTCCACCTCGGAGATCCGGATCTCCGTCGTGACCCGCGCCGACGACGTCAACGAGGCCGTCCGCGCCGTGCACACGGCCTTCGGTCTCGACAGCGACTCCGACGAGGCCGTCGTGTACGGGGGTACGGGCCGGTGAGCGCCGCACCCGCGCCGGCGCCCAAGCCCACCCTCGCCGTCGTCGGCGCCACCGGCGCCGTCGGCACGGTCATGCTCGGCATCCTGTCGGAACGCGCCGACATCTGGGGCGAGATCCGGCTCATCGCCTCGCCGCGCTCGGCCGGCAAGAAGCTCACCGTGCGCGGTGAGGAGGTCGAGGTCATCGCGCTGAGCGAGGAGGCCTTCGAGGGCGTCGACGTCGCGATGTTCGACGTGCCGGACGAGGTCTCGGCGGAGTGGGGGCCCGTGGCCGCGGGCAAGGGCGCGGTCGTCGTCGACAACTCCGGTGCCTTCCGGATGGACCCGGACGTGCCGCTGGTCGTGCCCGAGGTGAACGCGCACGCCGCCCGGGTCCGCCCGCGCGGCATCATCTCCAACCCCAACTGCACGACGCTCTCGATGATCGTCGCGCTGGGCGCGCTGCACGCCGAGTTCGGGCTGAGCGAGCTGATCGTCTCCTCGTACCAGGCGGTTTCCGGCTCGGGCAAGGAGGGGGTCGACACCCTCCGCGAGCAGATCTCCAAGGTCGCCGGTACGGAGCTGGGCACGCAGCCCGGTGACGTACGCCGTGTGGTCGGCGAGCTCGGCCCGTACCCGGCGCCGATCGCCTGCAACGTGGTTCCCTTCGCGGGCTCGCTGAAGGACGATGGCTGGTCCTCCGAGGAGCTGAAGGTCCGCAACGAGTCCCGCAAGATCCTGGGGCTGCCGGACCTGCGGGTCACCGCGACCTGCGTCCGTGTGCCTGTGATCACCACGCACTCGCTGACCGTGCACGCCCGGTTCGAGAACGAGGTCACGGTCGCCAAGGCGCACGAGATCCTCTCCACCGCGCCGGGCGTGGTGCTCTACGACAACCCGGCCGAGGGCGAGTTCCCGACTCCGGCGGACGTCGTCGGCACGGACCCGACCTGGGTGGGCCGGGTGCGGCGTTCCTTGGACGACCCGAACGCGCTCGAGCTCTTCGTGTGCGGCGACAACCTCCGCAAGGGGGCGGCGCTGAACACCGCCCAGATCGCGGAACTCGTCGCGTCCGAGTTCTCCGCGGCCTGAGCGGCCTGAGGGGCGTGAGCGGCCTGAGGGGCGTGAGCGGCCTGAGGGGCGTGAGCGGCACAAAAAGATCCGCGGCCGCTTCACCGCGTCTGTGAAGATTGTGTGAGCAAGTCGTTGGTCCGTACCACTTGATCTGCGACCTTGGTCTGTTCGACTATTTCGCTCCCCGCCTACTGCAACCGGCAGTTGGGCGGGGAGCGTCTTTGCTGCCGTCGATCAGAGTCGCTGCGACAAATGGGGCATTCAAGAAAGAATGGTGCGCATGAGGGCATTTAATCCGTCGTCAAAAGCGGTGGCTCGCGCGTACAACCCTGACGGGGGGAAGTGTGTCCAACAGGTGTGGCAGAGGTTTTCGGCATTGCAGCGACTCATGGGGGCGGCGCGGCGGTTCTGCGTCCGATCGGTCCCCGCGCGACCGGTGGCATGCCGGTGATCGCGCCCATGCCCGCCGTGCCCCCCACCCGTATTCCGTCGCAGCGCGAGGGCTCTGACGACGCGATGACCGCGGGCACCACAGTCGACCACCTCACCGAGACCTACCGCGCCCACTACCGGTCGCTGCTCGGTCTCGCGGCCCTCCTCCTCGACGACACGGCCTCCTGCGAGGACGTCGTCCAGGAGGCGTTCATCCGCGTGCACTCCGCGCGCAAGAGGGTCCGCGAGCCCGAGAAGACCCTCGCGTATCTGCGGCAGACCGTCGTCAACTTGTCCCGCTCCGCGCTGCGCCGCCGCATCCTCGGACTGAAGCTGCTCTCCAAGCCGATGCCCGACATGGCGAGCGCCGAGGAGGGGGCGTACGAACAGCTGGAGCGCGACGAATTGATCAAGGCGATGCGCGGTCTGCAGCGCAGGCAGCGCGAGGTCCTCGTGCTGCGCTACTTCGCCGACATGACCGAGGCGCAGGTCGCCGAGACGCTCGGCATATCGCTCGGCTCGGTCAAGGCGTACGGTTCGCGGGGGATCGCGGCGCTTCGGGTCGCCATGGAGGCCCCGGCATGAGCAAGAAGCACAACGGACCTGACGGCCCTGAGGGGCTGGACGGTCTGCTGCACGAACTGCGGGAGCTGAACGACCTGCGGGAACTGGGCGACCTGCAAGGTCAGTCCGGTCCGGCCGGTGAGTCAGGTCGTCAGTCCGGCTCGTCTGGTTCGGGTGGCTCGTCTGGTTCCGACGAACGGCCGGACGAGGACCTGTACTTGAACGGACCGGACGACGGATCGCGGGTGGACGAGGACGCGCTGCGGCGGCTGCTGCACACCGCCGTCGACGAACTCGAGCCCTCGCCCGCCGCCCTCGACCACCTGCGGCGCGCCATCCCGGCCCGGCGCGCCCGCAAACGGCAGGCGCTGGTCGGCGCTGCGGCCGCCGTGCTGCTCGTCGGCACGGCCGTGCCCGCGCTGGTCCATGTCGCGCAGACCGGCGGCGTCACCGAGGACCGCCCCGCCAACGCCGGGCACGGCGAGCGGGCCCACGGAGGTGTCGCGGGTGGTGCCATGACCGACGAGGAGGACGGCCCGAAGGACCGGGAGCCGTCCGGGAAGGCCACCAAGGGTGGCGAGAAGGGCGGCAAGAGCGGCAAAGGGGACGGCACGTCCAAGCAGCCGGGCCGCAGCACGGCCGGGAGCGGGGCCGACCCGTCCGAGACCATGGCCGCCACCTCGCCCGTCTGCGCCCGCAGCCAGCTGTCCAGCGGCGTCGTCTCACCCGGCACGATGGACGGCGCGAGCACGTTCTACGGCTCGTTCCGCGTCTCCAACACCTCGGGCACGACGTGCGCGGTCGATGGCGGCGGGCACGTCCTCGCGGCGGCGCAGGGGAGTGCCGATGGCAGCCGGATCAGCGTGGTCGACCACACGGCGGGAGACGCGGCCACCGGACTGCCCGACCCGGCCACCGCGCCGGAGCAGGTGATCCTGCAGCCGGGAGTGGCCTACGAGATCAAGTTCGCCTGGATACCGGCTGAGGAGGGCTCGGGCGGCTGCCCGAACCCTGGGGCTTCGCCTGACCCGGGCAGTTCGGGCAGCGCGGGCGATTCGGGTGCGGAGCCCGCGGCGGAGACGGCCGACGACGACCCGGGCACCCAGCCATCGGGCAGCGTCGAGCTCAGCCACACACCGCAGGCGGGCGACCCGGCTGCCGCGAGCGCCACGATCAACAACGCCTGTGCCGGCACGATCTACCGCACGGGAGCCCTGGAGGCGTCCTGAGCGGGGTGTGCCGAGCAGGGTTTCCTGAGCGCGGTTTCCTGAGCGCGGTTTCCTGAGCGGGTTTCCTGAGCGGGGTGTGCCGAGCGGCGGTCCTGAGCGCGGTACGGCGCCCCGTGCGGCGGACCGACTCCGTGAGACCTCGGGAGGGGAGGAGCGCGGGGTGGGTCGGCCATCAAGGCCCGCCCCGCAGGCCGGGACTCCCCTCCACCATCCGTCCACCATCCGTGGCGGCGCGCCGTGTGCGCCCGCGGTACGCGGCGTGTCCCGGCCGCCCATGCGCCCACCCCCGGCGGGGGCCGCCCGGCCGGGGGCCCGTACCGTGGTGGTGTGTACCGGTTCCTGCTGACGCCCCGCTGGTGGGGGATCAATCTCTTCGTCGTGCTGGGCGTGCCCTTCTGCCTGTTCATGGGCAGCTGGCAGCTCGGGCGCTTCGAGGCGCGGGTGGACTCGCACCAGGAACAGCAGCGGGACGAGAGCGCCCACGCCACGGCGGCCGCCGAGCCGCTGGACGGCCTTCTGCCGGTCACCAAGGAGACATCGGGTCGGCTCGCCACCGCGACCGGTCGCTACGACGACGAGCAACTTCTCGTCCCGGACCGCGAGTTGGACGACACGCGCGGCTTCTACGTCCTCACTCTGCTCCACACGGAGGGCGGCAAGGCGCTGCCCGTCGTACGCGGCTGGCTGCCCGGGGACGCCGATGTCGCGGCGGACCGCGCCCGCGTGCCCGCTCCGCCTCGCGGCGAGGTCACCGTGACCGGTGCCCTCCAGGCATCGGAGAACCAGGGCACCGATGGGGCCCACGCGGGTGGCGGCCTCCCCCAGGGCCAGGTCGGTCTGATCAGCGCCGCCTCCCTCGTCAACCTCGTGCCGTACCCCGTGCACGACGCCTGGGTCACCCTCCCCGAAGGCGAGACACCGGGTGCGCTGCGCGCGGTGCCCCCGGTCGCCGCCCAGGGCAGCGGCCTTGACCTCAAGGCCTTCCAGAACCTCGGCTACACCGGCGAGTGGTTCGTCTTCGCGGGCTTCGTCGTCTTCATGTGGTTCCGCCTCGTCCGCCGCGAGGCGGAGGCCCAGCGCGATATCGCCCTCGGCCTGCCGGCCGATGGCGAGGCCACGCCCCCGGACGATCCGGCGTCGACCCACTCCCCGGCGAAGCGCCCATCGGAGAGCAACCAACTCGCCTGAAGACAGGCGCTGCCCGCAAACGCCCCAGGCCCGCAGGGCCACACAGCGACCCGGCGGCAGGCCGCCCCGCGGCGGCAGACCTGGGCCGGTTCACGACGCAGGCCCGAAGCACACACGACGCGGGCCCGGCGGTTCACGACGCCTGCGTTGTTCACGTCGGCCCGGCCGGTTCGGGCGCAGGCATGGGCCGGTTCGCGATGCAGGTCGGGGGTGGCTCACGACGCGGGCCCGGCGGCTCACGACGCCTGGGCCGGTTCGCGACGCGGGCCCGGGCCGGTTCGCGTCCTGGGCCAGGCCGGTTCGCGACGCAGCCCGGGCGGTTCACGTCGCAAGCCCGAGCCGGGTTCGCGGTGCAGGCCGATGGCTCACGACGCCCCGGCGGTTCACGTTGCGTGCCGGGGCCGCTCACGTCGCAGGCACGTGGCGGTTCGCGACGCGGGCCCCGAGCGGCGCGCGACGCGGGCGCGGCCGCCGCGCGGGGACGCGGCATCGGCCGCGCCCGGCGCGGGGCCGACGCCGCTTCCCCTACCGCGCCGGAGGCGAGAGGTGGCGCTCGGCGAAGTCGATCTCCAGTCGCAGCTGCTTGATGCGCTCCTCCACCACCAGCGACCCGTGCCCCGCGTCGTACCGGTACACCTCGTGCGGCACTCCCCTCTCCTCCAGCCTCCGGACGTAGTTCTCCACCTGGCGTATCGGGCAGCGCGGGTCGTTCACGCCCGCGGATATGTAGACCGGGGCCCGCACCTTGTCCACGTACGTCAGCGGCGACGACGCTTCGAACCGCTCCGGCACCTCCTCCGGCGTGCCGCCCAGAAGCGTGCGGTCCATCGCCTTCAGCGCTTCCATCTCGTCCTGGTACGCGGTGACGTAGTCCGCGACCGGTACGGCTGCCAGGCCCA
This sequence comes from Streptomyces sp. 7N604, assembly GCF_052245475.1. Lineage (NCBI taxonomy): Bacteria > Bacillati > Actinomycetota > Actinomycetes > Kitasatosporales > Streptomycetaceae > Streptomyces > Streptomyces sp. 7N604. Next base: position 113,365 of record NZ_JBQQBX010000020.1, read on the forward strand.
GCGCCCAGGCGTCCGGCTGCATGCCGAGCCCGAGCAGCGTCAGATAACCGCCCCACGAACCGCCCGCCAGCACCAGCCGCGCCGGGTCCGCGAGCCCCGACCCGACCGCCCACGCGCGCACCGCCGCGATGTCCTCGAGCTCGATGAGCCCGACCCGGTGCTTCAGCGCGTCCGTCCACTCCCGGCCGTACCCGGTCGAGCCGCGGTAGTTGACCCGTATGACCGCGAAGCCGTGGTCCACCCAGGCCGCGGGACCGGCGGCGAAGGCGTCGCTGTCGTGCCAGGTCGGTCCGCCGTGGATGTCGAACACCGTGGGGAAGGGCCCCTCGCCCTCCGGCTTCTGCACGAGCGCGTGCACCCGGCCGCCCGGTCCCTCCACCCACGCGTCCGTGACCGGCACGGACCCAGGGGCCTTCAAGCCGGGAGGGTCCAGGACCGTCCGGCCCGTCGTCGACCGGACGGCCGGAGGAAGTGCCGCCGAGGACCACAGGTACTCCACCGACCCGTCGGGGCGCGCCGCGGCGCCAGACACCGTCCCCGCCGGGGTCTCCAGCCGTATTAGCTCGGCGGTGGCGAGCTGATACCGCCACAGCTCGCTGCGCGCCTGGTGGCTGTGCTCGATCAGCAGCGCCGAGCCGTCCGGGTACCAGTTCGCGCCGACATCGCCCGGCAGGTCGATGGCCAGGGCGGTCTCCTCGCCCGTCACCGGGTCCCAGAGCATCGGCTCCCAGCGGCCGCCGCGCTGGTGCCCGACCAGCATCCGCGAGTCCCCGTCGACGGGCGCGAAGCCGAGGCAGGACAGCCCCAGCTCCTCGATGCCGCCCTTGGTGTCGTCCAGCTCGGCGACCGCCGTTCCGTCGAGCCGGACGACCCGCAGGGCCGAGTGCATGGCGTCGCCGTGCTCGGTGTGCTCGATCGCGATCAGCGCGGAGTCGTACGAGAGATCGCCCACCCCGGCCGACTGCCGGTGCCGGTAGATCTCCACCGGCCCGCCGCCACCTGGCCGTATGACGTGGATCGTCGAACCTTCCTCGTCCGTGGACCTGCCGACGACCGCCGTGCCGTCCCGGCCGAGCGCAAGACCCGCCGGGTACGAGGGCTCGAGCCCGGGAGTGGCGGGCTCGTCCTTCCCGCCCTCGAAGGGCTGCCTCAGCCACACCCCGAACTCGTCACCGTCCGTGTCGCTGAACCACCAGATCCACGCGCCGTCCGGAGACAGCACGCCGTCAGTCGTGCCGTTCGGCCGGTCCGTCGCCTGTCGCTGCGCGCCCGTGGCGCGGTTCCACGCGTACAGCTCGTAGGTCCCCGTCGCATTCGACACGAACAGCGACCGGTCGGGTGCGTCCTCCGCCCAGTCCGGCAGCCCCACCCGCGGTGCCCTGAAGCGCTTCTCCCAGTCCGGCATGGATCGCGTGGATCCCGTGGACCCCGCGGGCCCCGTGGTCTCGTCAGTCATGGATCCATTCTGCGGGGCCCGGCCGACAACGCGGTGGCGAGGCCCCCAGCCTGTGGATAACCTCCCGTCCCATGCACAGACCCGACGGCCCCGGCGCCGCCGACCACCCGAACACCCCAGACGGCCTCGACGCCTCCGACGCCTCCGACGCCTCCGACACCCCCGGTGCCCCTGGCACCCCCGGCAGCCCCGTCACCCTCGACGACTGGCGCGATGCGAACCGCGCGATGTGGGACGAGCGGGTTCCCATACACGCGGCGAGCGACTTCTCCGACCTGGACGGCTTCCGCAAGGGCAGGGACACCATCCGCGACTTCGAGGCGGCCGAGGTCGGTGACGTCACCGGCAAGTCCCTCCTCCACCTCCAGTGCCACATCGGCCTGGACACCCTCTCCTGGGCGCGCCGGGGCGCCGGCCCGGTCGTCGGCCTCGACTTCTCCGAGCCGGCCGTCGACACCGCCCGCGAGCTCGCCGCCGACCTCGGCCTGTCACCGGACCGCGCCGCCTTCGTCGCCGCCGACGTCTACGACGCGGCCGAGGCCGCCCCCGACCCCTCGTACGACATCGTCTACACGGGCGTGGGAGCGCTGTGCCGGCTGCCCGACATCCCCCGCTGGGCCGAGGTCGCCGCCTCCCTCGTCGCCCCCGGCGGCTTCGTCTACCTCGCCGAGTTCCATCCGCTCACGGACGCCCTCGACGACGAGACCGGCTCGCGCATCGCCTACGACTACTTCAGCCGTGACCCGTGGGTCGACGAGACCCCCGGCACGTACACCGACTTCGGCGCGCCGACCGTGAACAACCGCAGCGTCGAGTGGCAGCACCCGGTCGGCGAGGTCGTCTCGGCTCTCGCCGCGGCCGGGCTGCGCATCGAGTTCCTGCACGAGCACGACGTGACGCTGTTCCAGCGCTTTCCCGCCTTGCGGCGCGGCGAGGACGGCCTCTTCCGTCTCCCGCAGGACCGCCCGCGCATCCCCCTGATGTACTCCCTGCGCGCGACCCGCGCCTGAGGGGCCTGCGGCCCGCCCTGCCAGGCGCTGTGCGGCAGCGGCTTGACTCCATACGGTCACCTTCGCACGCGCCGAGGACCTCTCCAGGTGAGAACCTGAAACCAGGGGACTCGTCCGCCGGGGAGTGAGCCCGATGGGAACCAGCATGCACGTGGTCTGGAGCAAGAAGGAGCCCGGACAGGTCGTCTACGAGACGTACAAGATCGTGGCGACGGAGAAGGAGGACGGCCCTGAGCCAACGGTCAGGAGCCGCAGACACGAGGTGCCCGTGCGCAGCCGGGCGCACGCGGCCGAGATCGCTGCGGAGAAGGGCTACGAGCTGTTCGGAGAGGGTGAGGCATGGGAGAGCCTGCCCGAGAAATAGCCCTCACAGCTCCCTGACAGCCCCTTCCCAGTCACCCGATGGGCGACGCACAAACTCCTGGCAACGCCTTGACAGAGCCTGCACGGTTCCCGCACAGGGTGCTTGGCCGAAAACGGGCACACAAAAGACACACGAGGTACGGCTGGCTGACGCTTTTCGGCACCTAGGGTGGCGGCCGTTTACGCCCGAAGCCCCGCCCCGCCACCCGAGGACAGCACCTATGACGGCAACCCTCGCCAGTGCAGAGCAACAGCGCCCCCGCCAGTTCAACGACGTCAAGGGGTGGTTCCCCAGCCTCGACCAAGTGCTCTTCGCCTCGCTCCTTTCGCGCCAGGAGCGCAGGGGCGAGCGCGGCGACCTCCTGGAGATGGGCGTCTATCTGGGCAAGAGCGCCATCTTCACCGGGAGCTTCGTACGCGAGGGCGAGCGCTTCACGGTCTGTGACCTCTTCGACGGCCCCGCGCCGGACGAGAACAACGCGGCCGAGTCCAGGAAGTCGTACTCCACCCTCACGCGCGTGGCCTTCGAGCAGAACTACCTGGCCTTCCACGACGAGCTGCCCGAGGTCATCCAGGGCCCCACCTCCGTGCTGACCGAGCGGATCGACGAGGACAGCTGCCGCTTCGTGCACATCGACGCCTCGCACCTGTATGAGCACGTGGCCGGGGACGTCGCCGTGGCCCGGCAGGCGCTCGTGCCGGGGGGCCTGGTCGTGATGGACGACTTCCGCTCCGAGCACACCCCGGGCGTGGCCGCCGCCACCTGGGAGGCCGTCTTCAACCGCGGACTGCGGCCCATCTGCCTCAGCACGCAGAAGCTGTACGGCACGTGGGACGACCCGGAGCCGGTGCAGGACGAGCTGCTCGCGGAGGCGCGCAGGCGCGGCGACATCAGCATCAGCATCCAGGAGATCGCCGGGCAGCGGATCCTGCGCTTCTCGGGCCGCCCCAAGGCTCCGGCCGTCCCGCGGTCCCGGTTCGCCGACGATCCCGCGCCCGCGTCCACGCGCGCGTCCAACGGCGCCCCCGCGCCGACGGGCACCGCATCCGCTCCTGCGGCGGCCTCCTCGGGAACGCCGGCGCGCCGCCGCTCCCTCGCCCGCCGCGTGGCCGCCGACGTTCTGCCTCCGGTCGTCACGCGCGCCATACGGCGTAGCCGAAGGGGCTGAGGAGCCGGGGTCCTGCCCTGGGAGTCCGTTCCGTCGAAACCCCTGTCAGCCCCCGTCAGAGCTCCCCGGCAGGGGCGGGCGTGAGTGCGAGCTCGAGCAGGGCGCGGTCGCTGCCGCGCCCTGCTACCGCACACAGGCCCACGGGCAGCCCGTCGACCCACATCAGGGGCAGGGCAATGGACGGCAGACCCGCGAGGGAGGCCAGGGAGGTCAGCCGTACGGTCGCCGCGCGGGTGGCTGCCTTCCGCGCGCTGTCGGCCTCGGGCAGTGGGGCGGGCCCACTCGCGGCGGGCAGGAGCAGCGCGGTGCCGGGCGGTACGGCGTCGCGCAGGACGCGGGCGGCGTCGCGCAGGACTTCCTCGGCTGCGGCCCGGGCCTGCGGGGTGATCCCGGCGGCCCGCTCGAAACGCTGCGCCACCCCGGGGCCGAGCGCGCCCGGGTGGCTGCTGACCCAGGCCCCGTCGCACTCCCACGCCTGCGCGCCCTGAACCGTGGTGAACGCCGCGGCCCAGTCCCGCCGCTCGCCGGCCGGCGGGCCACCCACCGAGTCGTTCAGCGAGGGCGTCTCCTCGAGCCGCAGCCCCGCGCGGTCGGCGAGCGCTGCGACCGCCGGGCGGAAGGCGTCGCGTACGGCCTCGTCGGCGGGTCCGACCAGGTCCGTCGCCACGCGCGCGTGGCGGAGCGGGCGAAGGTCCGGCGGAGCGGGCGGCAGGAGCACGTCGCCGAGCCGGGCAAGCGTCACGGCGTCCCGCGCCAGCCAGCCGACGGTGTCGAAGCGCGGGGCCAGCGGCAGCATGCCGGTGACGGGCACCGCGCCGTGGGTCGGCCGCATCCCGTACAGGCCGCAGTAGGAGGCGGGCACGCGGATGGATCCGGCGGTGTCGCTGCCGAGACCGGCGTCCGCCTGCCCGAGCGCGACCGCGCTCGCGGGGCCGCTGGAGGAGCCGCCGGGCACCCGGCCCGGGGCCGCGGGGTTGGGAGGCGTGCCGTAGTGCGCGTTCGTGCCGCCGAGGCTGTACGCGAACTCGTCGGTCTGCGCGATACCGGCGATGTCGGCGCCCGCCTCGAGCAGGGTCCGTACGGCCCAGGCGTGCTCGGTCGCCGGGGACGCCTCGGCCAGCCACGCGGGATTTCCCGCGCCCACCCGGTGACCGGCCACGGCGTACAAATCCTTGACCGCCACGCGTACGCCACGCAGCGGCCCGCCCGGTGCCCCGCCCACGAGGGGCCGGCCCCGCACTCGCCAGACCGCGTCCTGATCACCGGGATTCATGGGCTCACCCACCATGGCTCGCTCCCTCCGCCCGAGCGCCTGCTCATCACAGCATTCTGGCCAGGGCCGAGGCGGGCCCCGGCCGCTGTGAGGATCTCGCCGAAATGGGGCTGGGCAGGCATTGACTCTCGGCAAATCGGGAGGAAAATGGCAATACACCAGAAAACCGGAGCGAGCCGCACCGTCGGCGGAGACGTCCGTTGGCGCGCGAGTGACCCACTTCTCGGCTCTGGCTAGGCCCCCGGCAGATCCACTCGATCTCATAGCCCTCAGCGACGGCTGGGACCCATGAAATCGGGAAGGACTACCGGGGACTGCATGTCTGCACGCAGACGAGATGCAGGACGAGATCCGGAAGCCCGACGGCAGCACGGCGCCGTCGGGCTCTTGCATGTCCGCCCGGGCATGGCGCCCGTGATCGCCTACCACGCGAACGAGGCCCGTGGTGCCCGGCTGCGTCCGTCGTCCCGGGGGTCACAACCGCCCGCCTCCGCGTGCACCCGTACGCCCTCCGAACGGACGACGGCGCGAGCGCCCCTGAGCAGTCAGGCAGGGAAACACTCATATGAACCCAGGAGTGCACCATGGACATGCTCAAAGGGAGTTCACCATGGACATGCTCGAGGGCAAGATCGCCGTCATCACCGGAGGTGCCTCCGGCATCGGGGCGGCAACCGCTCGGCGCGTGGCCGCCGAGGGAGCACAGACCGTGGTAGCCGACCTCAACCTCCGAGGCGCTGAGGACGTCGCCCGGTTCATCAGGGAAGCAGGAGGGGACGCGACGGCGCTCTATGCCGACTTAGGCGACATCGCTTCCGTACGCGCGATGGTGCAGACGACCGTTGACAGCTACGGAGGTCTGGACATCCTGCACAACAACGCCGCGGCCACCCGCCTCGCGGCCCGCAGTGACCTGCCCATCCTCAACGCCGATCCCCACGTGTGGGACCAGACCATGCGGATCAACCTCCGCGGAACCATGGTCGCCACTCAGGCCGCCATCCCGCACATGATCGCGCGCGGGGGCGGCTCCATCATCAACACCTCATCCGTCTCCGGCCTGGCCGGCGACCTGGGCAACCCCGCCTACGGCGCCTCCAAAGCCGCCGTCATCAGCCTGACCCAGTCGACCGCGACCCAGTACGGCAAGCAGGGCGTACGCTGCAACGCCATCACGCCCGGCTATGTCTCAACCCCCGCCGTCGACACGGCGGTTCGGGGCGCCGTACGGGAGGTCATGCTCCGCCACAGCCTCACCCCCCGGCTCGGAACCCCGGAGGACATCGCGGCCGCCGTGGTCTTCCTCGCCTCCGACGAGGCGGCCAACATCACCGGCCAAGTCCTCGGCATAGACGGTGGCCTGCTGGCTCATCAGCCCTACGTCGCCGACCTGCGCACCTGACCCGAACCACCACGCCGTCACACGGCGGCCACGTCGGCACACCACCGCGGCGACGCTCCGCGCCGCCGCGGTGGTGTCTCGCGCTACTGGGGGCACACAGCCGAACCGGGGCCCGAGTGCTCCGGTGGTGAAATGAACGGCCCTCGATGCCGGAACCTGTCAGGATCCCCGCATGGAGATCCGTCGCATCTCTCACGTCGAGGCCGTCAAAGCCGCCGGGCACCTGTTTGACACCAGCCCCCGGCAGGAGGCGACCGAACGGTTCCTGGCGGACGAGCGCCACCACCTCCTGATCGGCTACGTGGACGATGTCCCGGCGGGGATGGTCACCGGTGTCGAGATGACGCATCCGGACAAGGGGACCGAGATGTTCCTTTATGAGCTGGGCGTAGACGAGTCGTTCCGCGGCCGCGGTGTCGGCCGGGCCTTGGTGTCGGCGCTTGCGGACCTGGCGCGCGAACGCGGCTGCTACGGCGTGTGGACGATCACGGGCGAGGACAATGCGGCGGCATTGGCGACCTACCGCCGCGCCGGGGGCGTACCGGAAGAGGAGCAAGTTGTGCTCGTCTGGACCTTCGATCAGCCGTAGATCGACGCGAACCCGTCAGGCAGGGGCCCGGATGGCGGGCGTCCTGCGTTCGCGGCTATGGGCGTTCCTCCAAGCCCGAGGGAGCGGCCGCATACCGGATGCTCGACCTGGTCGAGGACACCGTCGCCGTAGTGCATGCGCTCGGTGAGGAGACAGCGCCACGGCGCGATCATCGCCCAGCCGTCCCTGTTCCTCGGCGGTGCCCTGGACGCCTCAACTACCTGGCTGGCCGAGGCGATCCAGGCGTACCCCACCACCCTGCCCGGTCTGGTCTCCTCGCACATCCTCGACGGTTGCGGCCACTGGATTCAGCAGGAGCGCTCGCGGTGGCTGGGCGGTAGAGGGCGGGTAGAGGGCTGCAGCGATGTCGACCAGCGAGCGGATCAAGGGGCTGTGGTCGGTGGTGTTCCGAGCGATGACGAGGTGGCTGGGTGGCATGTCGGCCAGCGGGACGGTAACGAGGCCTTCGGGTAGGGCGTAGCCCAGAGGTGCCATGCCGACGGTGCCGTTCCACAGGACTGATTGCAGGCATTCGTGGACGGTACGCACGATCGGGCCGTCGCGGTGCGGGCCGCCGGTTGTGGTGCCGTTCCAGTAGGCACGCCAGAGGGGATCGGTGCCGTCCGGCAGCCGGAACCATGCGCGGCCGGCGAGATCATCCAGGCGCAGGATGTCGCGGTGGGCGAGTGGGTCGTCGGCGCGCAGGACGGCACCGACCGGGTCCGAGCGCAGGATGCGGGTCTGGATGCCGGTGGTGTCAAAAGGTGCCCGGGTGAGGGCCACGTCTGCCAGGCCGGCACGTAGCCCGGCGGTCGGGTCGGCGAGATCGGCCTCGCGGATGCGGATGCGGATGCCGGGGTGGTGTTCGCGGTAGGCGGCGGCGAGCCGGGTACCGGCTTGTTCGGCGCTGTCGGCGAGTGTGCCGATGGTGAGGGTGGCGGTCCCGGCTGCGGCGGTGACCCGATCGCGTACCTGGTCGGCCTGCGCGAGCAAGGTACGTGCCTCGTCATACAGGGCTGCCCCGGCGGCGGTGAGCGTCACGCCGATGGGTGAGCGGTGCAACAGCACGGCTGCGAGGTCGGTTTCCAGCTGTTTGATGGCTCTGCTCAGCGGCGGCTGGGTCATGTGCAGCCGTGCGGCGGCCCGGCCGAAATGCAGTTCCTCGGCGACCGCCACAAAGTATTGGAGCCTGCGCAGGTCCATCAGCGGCAACGATACCGGCTGGATATCGGAGCGACCGCATCGGTGTTGGACGGCCAGGTGCAGGCGCGATGAGGTGGGCAAGAGGACCTTTCCCCGACAGCCTGCCGAGCAGGAATGCCGCCGGACAGCCACTCGCCCATCTTGAGCCTTTAAGGAGTCCGCATGGCTGGGTACACGATGCCCGAGCCCGTGGTGCAAGCCACCGGGATACAGGAACTCGCCCGCGATCTGGTGGTCATTCCGGACCGGCGGGTGCAGCTCGTGCCGAACGTCGGCATCATCGGCGGTCAGCATTCCGTCCTGGTCGTCGAGACCGGTATGGGCCCGCGTAACGCCGAAACCGTGCTCAAATTCGCATCCGACTATGCCCAAGGGCGCAAGCTGTACCTGACCACGACCCATTTCCATCCCGAGCACGCCTTCGGTGCCCAAGTATTCGCCGGTGAGGCGACCTTCCTGATCAACCGGGACCAGGCAGAGGAGCTGAAGGTGAAGGGCCCGGGCTATATCGAGATGTTCAGAGGGCTCGGCGAACCGGTCGCACGTCAGCTTGCCGGTGTTGAGCTCGCGGCGCCGGATGTCGTCTACGACCAGGCGTACGAACTCGATCTGGGCGGCCGGGTGGTGGAGTTGCGGGCCACCGGCCGGGCACACAGCAAGGGCGATCAGATCGTCACGGTGCCTGACGCGGGGGTCATGTTCACCGGGGACCTGGTAGAGGCTGGGCAGTTCGCCATCTTCCCGTGGTTCCCCCCGCATGACACCGACGTGTCGGGTACGCGCTGGCTTGCCGTGATGCAGCGGCTGGTCGCCGAGAGCCCGCGGGTCGTGGTGCCCGGCCACGGTGACGTCGGCGGCCCGCAACTGCTGGCCGACGTCCGCGACTACCTTCAGCTGCTGCGCGACGAGACCTGGGTACGCCGGGACTCGGCGATGAGTGAGGAGACGATCGCCGCAGAGGTGTCGGCACTGATGATCGAACGGCACCCGGAATGGGCCGGGCAGGACTGGATCGAAAAAGGCGTCGGCTGTCTGTGTGCCGAACACGCCGACTGAACAGGCCCATTACTCGATGCCATTCGCCCTGCCCGGGCAGGCCCGTGATCCTGGGCCTGCCCGGACAGGGTGCAGGCCCCGCAGCGCGGCTTGCCGGGCTCACCCGGTCCGCGCTCGTCAACGGAGCACCGGAGCGGTCGCGATGGCTCGGATTGCGGCCAGGACTTCGCGGGCGGCCCGCTCGCCGGAGCGTACCGCCCCCTCGGTTGGCGCAACGGCCCGAACTCACGCCGTGGCGAACCGCGTCAGCACCGCCTCCGGGCGTACGTCCGGCAGCGCTCGCCGGAACGCCCGGTAGTAGGCCAGCTCCTCGGCCGTCCGCAGTTCCACCTCCGGTGCCTCCGCGCGGAGTTCGGCCTCGCTCACCGGCTCGTCCAGCCGCGGGGTCAGCACATCCTGCGCGCCGCTGCCCGTGCCGAACTGCTCCTTGCGGCGCCACAGCAGATGCTCCGGGAGCCAGCCGGCGAACGCCCGGCGCAGGTGGCCCTTCTCCATGCCGTCGGGCTCAAGTCCCTTCAGGTCGGGCGGCAGCGACATGGCGTGCGCGATGACCTGCGCGTCCAGGAACGGCACTCGCGCCTCGAGGCCGTGCGCCATCGTGACGCGGTCGCAGCGCTGGAGGTTCAGGCCGTGGAGGTCGCCGATGGTGCGCGCCAGCTCGGCGTCCAGTTCGGCGGGGTCGGCGTGCGCGCTGTGGTAGTAGTCGTACCCGGCGAACAGCTCGTCCGCGCCCTCACCGGTCAGGACGGCCTTGACGTGCCGGGAGGCCAGCTCCGAGAGGAACCAGTTGGGCACCGCGCTGCGGATGAGGCTGGCGTCGAAGGACTCGACGGACGCGACCACCTTGTCCAGTACGGCCGTTGCCTGTTCCGCATCGAAGACGGCCTCGTGGTGCTCGGTCCCGAGGAACGCCGCCGCCTCGCGGGCCGCGAGCAGATCGGGCGAGTCCTCGGTGCCCACGGCGAACGTCTTGAGCCGCTTGCCGGCCTTGGCGTACTCGCGGGCGGCGATGGCGGCCACGAGGCTGGAGTCCAGCCCGCCGGAGAGGAAGACGCCGACCTCGACGTCCGCCATGAGATGCCGGCGCACGGAGTCCACGAGAACCTCGTGGGTGGCCTTCTCGGCGATCTCGGGGACCAGGTCCTGCCAGCTCTCGACGGATTCGGCAGGACGCGTGACCGGCTCGGCGAACCGGACGACGCCGGTCTCCGGCGTCCAGTAGCAGCCGGGCGGGAACGCCTCGATCGCGGGCTGGACCTCACGCGGGAAGGCGCGCAGCTCGGACGCGAACCAGACGGTGCCGTCCTGGCGCGCCCAGTACAGGGGCTTGATGCCGATCCGGTCGCGGGCGGCGACGAAGCGGCCGTCGGGGGTCGCGGCGCACAGCGCCCACATGCCGTGGATGCGGTCCAGAGCGGACGGGCCGTGCAGCTTCAGCAGGCCCAGGGCCGACTCGCTGTCGGACGAGGTGGTGAAGAACGCCTCTCCGAGTTCGGCGCGGATGTCCGCGTGGTTGTAGATCTCGCCGTTGCAGACGAGCGCCCAGTCGCCGGGGGTGTCGGGGGTGCCGAGGGGCTGGCGTCCGCCGTCGAGGTCGACGATCGACAGACGCGTATGGCCGAGCCAGGCGGAACGCCCGATGGACCAGTGGTCACTGTCGTCAGGGCCGCGGTGCCTGATGCCGTCCAGCATCAATCGGCCCGCGGCGCTTGTATGGAGGGGATCGGAGTCCTTGGGGGACTGGTGATAAATCGCAGCGATGCCACACATGGGCATCGACCTTAAGCGGTGCAGGGCGCATACGACAACTCTTGTTGCGCTATACGCACGGCTGCGAGAAGGTGAGCCCATGAGCAACGACGGCCTCAGCAGCGTCCAGCGCGCCCTGGACGTCCTGCGCGCTCTCGGCCAGGGGCCGCTGCGCGTCCAGGAGGTGGCGAACGCGATCGGCAGGGAGAAGACGCAGGTCTCGCGCACCCTGAAGGTGCTGGCCGAGGAGGGCTTCGCCGTGCGCGACCCGCAGACGCTGGAGTATCGGCTGGGCTGGCAGTTCTTCGCCCTCGCTGCGGCGGCCGAGGACAACCCGCTGCGGCATGAGGCGCCCGGCGTGCTGCGCGCCCTCGTCCGTCAGCTCGGCGAGGCGGCGCACCTCACATCGCTGGCCGGGAACGCCGTGGTAACCGTGCTGTCGGAGCGCCCCGCCCGCACCCTCCAGGTCCACGAGCGCGTCGGCCAGACATCCCCGCTCAACTGCACCTCCTCCGGGCGCGCCCTGCTGATGGGCCTCTCGGACGACGAGGTGGCCGCCCTGCTCGGGACCGCGGGAGAAACCCTGCCCGGCAGTGAGCGCGCGCCCCGGACCGTCCCCGCCCTGCTGGAGCGTCTTCACGAGGAGCGTCGGGCCGGTTACGTGGTGTGCGCCGAGGAGCACGAGCCCGGCCTGACCGCGGTGGCGGCGCCGGTGCTGGACTTCCGCGGGACGCCCGTGGCCGCCGTCAACATCTCGGCGCCCACCGTCCGGCTGCCGCCCGAGGCGCTGCCGCCCGTGATCGACGCGGTGGTGGCGGCGGGCAAGCGGCTGTCGGGGACGCTGGGGTACGCGAATTCCTAGCTGAGGCCGATGTCCGGGCAGGCCGCGACCAGGGGGAAGGGTGCCGGGGCCGCTCCGCCGGACTTAGGGTTTTCGTGTGAAGGCCTTCGCACGGGAGGACCGGCGGCACGATCTGGCGGGTGTCGTGTACGTGCCGACGCCGCAGGACCCCGACCGGCTGGGAGCTGCGCTCCGCGCCGAGGAAGCGCTCGTCGCGCTGAAGGTGCGGTACGGCGGGTCCGATCCGGAGCGGGTGCCCTGGCTCGTTGCCGCGCGCCCTTTCCCGCTCGGCCCTGGTCTGACGCAGCGACTCGAACGGCTCGGTGCCGCCGTGTGCGCGCTCTGCGACACGGCGCGGGACTTGTACGCGGAGGGGGAGCCGCATGCCCGGGCCGTCCTGGACATCGGGGTCCCCGAGGATCTGCGCGGGCGCGACCTGGGCCGTCGCATCGAGCTGTTCCGGCTCGATGTCGTCCTGAGCCAGGGCAGCCCCCGGGTGACCGAGATCGAGGAGGCGTTCGGCAACGTCGGCAAGATGCACGCCTTCGAGCGGGCGTACGGCGTGGGTGCGAGCGACCTGTTCCGGGCCTTCCACCAGCGCGGTATCGAGCGGATCTGGATGGACGACCAGTACCCCATGTACCGGCCCGAGAACGAGCTCGCCGCCAGCCGCATGCGGGAGCAGTTCGGCCGCCCGATGGAGGTGGAGTTCTTCTCCTCGTTCCGTGACGACGGGCGCAGGGGCTGGCGGTTCTGCTACGTCAAGGAGCTGCGGCAGTACGAGACGCGGCTCCGTCGGCAGATCCTCGCGGCGGCCGAGCGCCTGATCAACCCGCTCTTCCACGGCTACGGCACCAAAGCACTGCTCTCGCTCCTCTGGGACGAGGCCCTGGAGTGCCGGATCGTCCAGCGGCTTGGTGCGCAGACCTTGGTCGTGCTCCGCACGAGCGTGCCGCATTCGCAGGTGCTGCCGGCCCGGCCCGACCCGGCATGGGTGGAGCAACTCAAGGCGTGCGGCCGCCAGAAGGTGCTGAAAGTGATCGACTCCGACGCCCCGGAGTTCACCTGGGGAAGCAGGGGAGTCTTCTTCGGCGATCACTCGGCGAGTCGCTGGCGCCGCGCCCTGGACGCGGCCGCGGCCGGCCGCGTCCCGGGGTGCCCCGAGGCGACGTCCGCTCGCTTCGTGATCAGCGACCTGGTGGAAAGCGATCGCTTCGACGTCGAGTTTCTCCACCCGGAGAGCAGGCAGCTGTGCCTGATGCCGAGGGCGCGGATCCGCCTGACCCCGATCTATGCCCGCGACGAGCACGGCAGCGAACTCCTCGGCGGTCACGCCACGTTCGTCAACACCAGCCGCAAGGTCCACCTGGGCCATCACGCCATCTGCACGCCCTTCGTCCCGTCCTTAGCCCGGGCCTGACTACTCCGTGCCAGAAGGCGGACGGCCTCGGCTCATGAGTGCGCGGGGCCCCGGAGTCCACCCCTGCCGCAGCGCCTCCCCGGCGCGGGGGTCTTTCGGCGGTACGGCGGAATGTCGTCTTCGAAAGGCCCGCACGTTGAGGCTTCAGGTGGCGGCGCTGTCACCTTCACGGCGGGACGGGGGGAGCAGCAGATCTCGCTCGGGGTGCTGTTCACCGGTGACGTTGCCCTGAACGCCGAGGTCCTCCCGAGCAGCTTCATGGAAGTCGTTGATCGCCCGGAACACCGCTCGGTTCCGCACGCGCCACTCTTCCAAGGTGCCTGCCAGCTTGCCCACTGCCTGCCAATCCACGTGGAGAGCAGCTGCGTTCAGCTCGTGTGCCGCCTCAACGACGTGGTCACCGGCCAGCAGCATGATCCGCTCGAACGCCCGCCCCCGCAGACGAGCAGCCTCCGCCATCTCCGCGAGCATCTCTGTCTCGGCCATCTCGCTCTCGCGGAGCCCCTCCCTGTGCTCGTAGAGCTGGACGGCCAGGAAGATGCCCGCTCTCACCTTGTCGACGTAGCCCTCGTAGGCATCGAGCTTCCGGTCATCCCACCGCGTCAGCAGCTCGTATCGCTTGCGATTCCTCTCCATCAAGTAGTTGGTCAGATGCGAGGTTAACGAACCCAGCAGTACAGCAGCGATCGTCAGGAGCTGCTCGGTGGCCCCCAAGTCACCCCCCAGGCAAGGAACTCACACAGATATCCAGAGGATCCTAGGAGCAACCGGCCGCCTACCTCGTCCAGGGGGTGCCCCCCTTGGCTCATATGCGGCTGTCCCGCTGCTCGCCGAGGGCGCACGGGAGCGCTGAAACGGGGGTTACGTAGGGCGGGCGAAGGGCCTTCGTTCAGGGCAGTGCTGCCGCACGCCGCCGACTGCGGGTCAGTGGCGAGGCGTGAGGAACCCGTCGACCACGCGGCGGACCTTGTTCACGGCGTCAGTGTCGCCGAGGCGCACCGCGGTGTTCGCGGCGGTGAGCACGGCGTCGATCTGGAAGGCCGTGAGGTCGATGTCCAGGTCGGCGATCTCCCCGTTGTCGACGGCGTGTCGCAGCTCGCCGGCGATGAGGGCGAGCCAGTCCTGATGGTGACGGAACAGCGCGTTACGGACCTTCCCGGGTCGGCTGTCGAAGTCGGGGAGGTTCGCCCCCCAGAAGCAGCCACCGGCGAACACCGGTGTCTCGACATAGGAGATCCAGCGTTCTATCAGCGCGCGCAGTCGGGCAGCGCCATGAGGCACGGCCCGTACGGGGTGGACGACCGCTTCGGTGAACTGCTCACCCGCCGACTCCACGGCGGCGAGCTGCAAGTTCTCCTTCGTTCCGAAGAGAGTCTGGATGCCGCTTTTGCTCAGCCCGAGGTCCGTGGCCAGCCGGCCGATGCTGAGCCCGTTGAGCCCCTCCAGCGACGCGACGTCGACGGCATGGCGGGCGATGGTCCGCCTGGCCCGCGCACCACGCAAGAGGCGCTGGTCGGATACCGCCGTATCCGTGCGCTCGGGCGATCGGATGCCCGCATCCGAACCCGCTTGCTGCACTTGCTCGTTCATTGACTCCATCCTGCCACACCCTTGCCTAAACATACGATCGGTCGTACGTTTAGTTCTCACCGGATCGCTCGCGTGCTCCCCGGGAGGCTCGGGCCTCCACGGTTCGGTGGAGTGCCCGGCTGGAGGAGGCGCGCATGAACGGCCATCGAATGTTCGAGCTGGCGCAAGCGCTGGCTGTTGCCAAGAGCCGGCAGGACGTGCCTGCGGCCATGAAGCTTTTCCACCAGGACATGTTGCTCGTGACCCCAGCCTTCGGGACGACGGCTCGAGGCCTGGCTCAGAACGAGAAGGCACTGACGCAGTTCTTCATTTCGTTTCCGGACTACAACGTCGTCCTGCAAGGTCACGCCGGCAACGGCGCCACCTTGATCTGCTGGGGGACGGTGCAGATGACCATGACGGGCGATCGGTTCGGCGTGGTCCCGAACGGCAGGCGCGCCGAGCTGCCGGTGTTCATTCAGTTTGCTTTCAAGGACGACCTGATTGCCGGCGAGCGGTTCTTCTTCGACCTGTCGGCGCTCTGCGCTCAATCGGGCGTCTCGACGGACGCGGTTCGGCGAAAATTGTTCGGAGACGCCGCGGGTCTGCGCAACCGATAGGCAGGCGTTCATGAAACGCGGCGCTTTCCTGTGCCCCCTCTCCTATCAACCGAAGGCGATGACACATGGCGTCAGACTCACGGGTGAAGGCCGTCGGCGAGATCAGGACGGCGCATCTCTTCGACATGATCGTCGATTTGAATCCGCGGTTGAGCATGGGCAGTGGCCCGTTCGGTCAGCGGATTCTTTTCGGGGCTGCCGGAGGGTCGTTCGAAGGCCCGAGGCTACGCGGCGAAGTGCTACCGGGCGGTGGCGACTGGGCGCTGTTTCGTCCCGACGGAGCGATGGCGCTGGATGTCCGACTGACACTGCGCACGCACGACGCCGCCCTGGTACATATGACCTATGGCGGTCGCTGGATTACCCCACCCGACTTGCGATCCGACATGGCCGATCCCGTCAAGAGATATCAGATCGACCCTGCCCGCTACTACTTCCGGACGACCCCGCTCTTCGAAACAGGGGCGGAGCAATACGCATGGCTGAACGACATTGTCTGCGTAGGGTCCGGGTACCTGGTCGAAGGCGGGATTGCCTACAAAGTCTCTCGGGTTGTCTGAACCGGCTCACATTCGCTCTGGGCTCTACTGGCTCGTGGCAGTCCACGCCGTCGTCCCGAGCTCGCCCCTCGTCTTCGGACACTGGACCAGACAGAACGCTACCCAGCCATGAAGAGGCCCAAGGCGTTGTCCAGGGACCATGTCTGCCAGCTCATTCCGAAGAACCCAACCAGTGAGATCAGCGCCATCATCGAGTTCTGACCCTGCTCCGCCACGTCGTGGATCATCAGGATGACGTAGAGAAGGTTCAGCAGAAGCCCGCCGATGAGGGCGACCGGAGTGAGGAACCCGAAGATCAGGCCGAGGCCGAGGGCCAGCTCGGCGTACGCGACCACGTAGGCCATGACCTTCGGACGCGGCTCAACGAAGCCCTTGAAGCCGCTGCGTACGAAGCTCCACCGGTGCTTGCGCGCGATGTCCGCCGCCCAGGTGATGCCGGAGCCTGTGAACCAGGTCTTCTTGTCCTTGTGCCGCCAGCTCTCCAGCCACCACAGCCCGAGGCCGATGCGCAACACCGCAAGCCACTCGGCTCCATCGAGCCAGATCGATTGCATCTCGTGCACCCTTCGGAAGGTGAACTGACGGTACGTCAGTTCAGCCCACGTTGAGAGCTACGCGCAAGAGGTGCGCACCCCCTTCGCCATCAGGCAACCCCTTCAGTGCGCTTGTCGCCGGGCATCGCTCGCCATAGCATCGAGCTGACGGTTCGTCAGATAGCTCAGGCCGCGGGATCGGCAGGCACCAGGGAGGGCCGCATGGCTGGCACGAGGAACGGCACCGATCTGCCCCGGGTCATCAGCGTGGATGACCACGTGATCGAGCCTGCGCACCTCTTCAAGACATGGCTGCCAGGCAAGTACCAGAACAGGGGGCCGAAGCCGTTCACGGCCGGCATCGGCGAGTTGGAGTACATCGCCGGGAAGTACCGGTTCACGACCGATCCGGAGGGTCAGATCACCGACTGGTGGGAGTACGAGGGGGAGATCTTCCCGTACAAGCGGATCATTGCCGCCGTCGGATTCTCGCGGGACGAGATGACGCTTGACGGCATCACGCGAGAGCAGATGCGGCGGGGCTGCTGGGATCCGAAATCCCGGCTCGAGGACATGGACCTGAACCATGTGGAGGCCTCGCTCTGCTTCCCGACCTTCCCGCGCTTCTGCGGGCAGACGTTCGCGGAGGCCAAGGACAAGGAGGTCGGGCTCGCGTGTGTCCGCGCGTACAACGACTGGATGGTGGAGGAGTGGTGCGGCGACAGCGGCGGCCGGCTGATCCCGCTGTGCCTGATCCCGCTGTGGGACGTCGAACTCGCGGTGGCTGAGATCAAGCGAAACGCCGCTCGTGGCGTGCGGGCGGTGACCTTCAGCGAGATCCCCACCTATCTGGGGCTGCCGTCGATCCACTCCGGCTACTGGGACCCCTTCTTCGCGGCGTGCGAGGAGACGGGGACCGTGGTGAACATGCACATCGGGTCGTCGTCGCAGATGCCCGCGGCCTCACCGGACGCGCCGCCGGCTGTGCAGGCGTCGTTGAGCTTCAACAACGCGATGGCATCGATGATGGACTTCCTCTTCAGCGGAGTGCTGGTGAAGTTCCCGCGGCTGAAGCTGGCGTACAGCGAAGGGCAGATGGGCTGGATCCCGTACGCCCTGGAGCGCGCGGACGACGTGTGGGAGGAGCACCGGGCCTGGGGCGGGGTGCGCGATCTGATCCCCGAGCCCCCGTCCACGTACTACTACCGGCAGATCTTCTGCTGCTTCTTCCGCGACAAACACGGCATCGACTCGATCGAGACCGTGGGCGTGAACAACGCGACCTTCGAGACCGACTACCCGCACGTCGACTCGACATGGCCGCACACGAAGCAGGTAGCGGCCGATCATGTGGCCGGCCTCCCCGAGGATGTCGCGTACAAGCTGCTGCGCGGGAACGCCATCCGTATGCTCGGCCTGCCGCTTGACCAGGATCTGACCGATTCGCCCATTGTCTGAGGCCGAACGCCGACCGTGGTGGAGCACGGGGGGCCTCAGTGGCCCCGGTGTTACGGTTCGCATGGAACCTGCGGAGAGGCGGCGCATGAGGAGCCCCATGTCAGAGACCCTGGTCACCCTCTGCCGCTGGTACGTACGCCATGCTCCCGGCTCGCTCGGCAAAGCATCGCTGGCCGCGCACTACCTGAATCCCCGCCTGCGAGACCATCCCCGCCAGCGGGTCGCCGGGACCCGGTCCGGCACCAGGTTCGCCGTCGACACTCAGGACCTGATCCAGCGCTATCTCTACCTCTTCGGAGTGTGGGAACCGCACCTGACCCGCTGGCTGGAGCGCCGACTGCGGCCCGGCGACGTGTTCGTGGACGTCGGAGCCAACATGGGCTACTACAGCGTGCTGGCCTCGCGCCTTGTGGGCGCTGAGGGGCAGGTGGTGGCCGTTGAGGCATCACGGGCATTCCATGACAGGCTCGTCAGTAATGCCGGGATCAACGCCTGCGACAACGTCCGCGCGGTCAACACCGCCGTCTCCGACCGCGATGAGCTGCTGACGTTCATCCTTGTCAGCTCCCGCAATATGGGCGCCAACAGCATCGTGCCCTACGACGGGGCGGTCGAGTCCACCTTCGAAGCCGAAGCCCACCCCTTGCCCGAGGTCCTCACCGAGGACGAACTCACCCGGGCCCGGGTGATCAAAATTGACGTGGAGGGCGCGGAGGGCGCGGTTGTCCGGGGCCTTGCCCCGGCCCTTGACCGGCTCCGACCCGATGCCGAGCTGACGATAGAGGTCACTCCTCAGCGGATGGCCGACCTGGGAGACTCTGTCGATGAGCTCCTGGAAGCGCTGAGCAAGCACGGTTTCCACACGTACCGCCTGGCCAACGACTACGCCGCGGCGAGCTACCCGACCGCCTTGCGCCGCGCACCACAGGTACCGGTGCGCTGGCGGGGGCCGGTCGTCGAGGAGAGCGATTTGATCTTCTCCCGCATCGACGCTGAGACCCTCCCCTGATATGTACGGGGACGGACCGCTTCTACGATGCGGCCGTCACTGTCCATTGGGGGTCGGCTGAGGCGTGCGATGCAGGAGATTGCTCGATTACGGAGCCAGCTCATCGGTGACGGGAAGGCTCCATCCGAGCCCGGTCAGCGCCCGCGCCCTGGCCTCCACGACGGCCATGCGCGCCTCTCGTTCGTCCTTGTTGACGTGAGCGGCCTGGCTGGTGGCCTGTCCAGGCCACTTGCGGTAGAGGAGTCCGACCTCGCGGGTGAACCAACCACGGCTCACGGCGTTCAGCGCGAGCAAGAGACCGGTGTCCTCCGAGGCGGGCAGAGCCATCCACCCGCCGAGGGCGAGCAGCAGATCACGGCGTACGCAGAGAGTCGCTGGATGAACCTGCGCCCGGAAGTCGTGAGCTCGCCAGTGGTCGAGCACAGCCCCCCGCTCGATGGGCCCTTCGGACGGGTCCTGGTCGAACCCGACGGTGGAGCCGTCCGGCAGTGCATCCAGCACCCGCGAAGTCGTCCAGCCGAGGCTGGGATGTTTGGAGAAGACGGCCAGATCTCGCGCCAAGGCGCCCGGCGCCAGCATGTCGTCGGAGTCCAGCACCTTGACGAACTCACCGTCGGCCCGCGCAAGTCCGATGGTCCGGGCGACCCCCGGGCCTCCTCGCCGACCTTGCTCGAAACTCACTCGCGGATCGTCCGGCACGCAGGGACTGACCTTGTCGGTCTCCCCGTCCTCCTGGATCACCCACTGCCAGTCCCAACCATCGGGAAGCTGCTGCTCGTTGAGGGACCGGTAGGCGTCCGGTAGGTGGTGGGCGGCCGGCGCGTGGACAGCAGTAATGACGACGATGCGCTGGCGCACGGCAGTCACCACCTTTCCAGTTGAGTGGTGAAGAGCATTTCCGTGCGGTCACCGGGCAGGGCGACGTCGGAGAGCTCCACAACGCGGTTGTCGATGTCGAACGACCTCTTCCGAAGAATCAGGGCCGCTGTCCCGGGCGGTAGCTCCAGCTCCTCCGCCTCCTCCGCCGTGGGCGGGCGAGCGGTGACACGTTCTTCTATGCGGCCCAGCTCGATCCCCACCGTATAGAGCTGATTCTGCGTACCTCCTGGCCACGGTTCCTTCGAGTCGTCCAAGAGGTCGGGATTCCCCGCGACCATGTCGCGAACGAGGTAGGAACGCACGAGGGTGAACGGGGCAGTCTCGGCGCGATACCGCGTCCGGTAGGTGCGCTCCAGGAAGGCTGTCCCTTCGGGGACGCCGAATGCGGCTGCGAGCTCCTCATCGGCCTTGATCTCGCGGTACGCCGCGTAGAAGATGAGGTCGTCTATTTCCAGGCCGGTGTCGTGCTCGGTTGCCCCGGTCCGCGATCGCTGGACAAACGACTCCCGTGCGCGGTCCTTCTCCCACTGGTGCCGGTCATTGGTGCGCTGCACGAGCTTGCGGGGCCGGCGTACGAAGTTTCCGCGGCCGTGTCTCTTCAAGATCAGCCCTTCGGCCTCCAGAAGGCCGAGGGCTTGCCGGATCGTCGGCAGGCTCTTCCCGTAGCGCCTCGCGAGATCCGACTCGGCGGGCAGCCGGTCGCCAGGCTTGAGCTGACCTGCGCGGATGGGTCTGCGGAGGTCGTCAGCGATCCGCTCGTACGCCTTTGCCACTGGTGCTCCCGTCCCGTCGTCCACGGCACTGAGCATACGAGTCCTCTAGAGCTCTTGATGAGTGGAGGACGGCTCGATCATAGGCATTCATCCACGAAGCCTTCCTCAATCTCGCCTGCTGTCCGATCACGAACCGACAACTCAACTCATGGGGTTAGCCGTTGCTCATGCGGGCCACCTGCCCTGCCGTATCGAAAGGCACTTCGCAAGGAGATGCCAGGTCGTGGATGAGTCCACGGCAACCACCGGAGGGCCCGCAGGACATGGAAGCGCCCGACCGCTGGCGACGGGGGATGCACCAGCGATCGGGCTGCGACCAAGACTAACAAGGCTGTTTGTGCCGCGGGAGCCGACTGCGCAGCTGCAACGAGGAGTTGTGATCGGGATCACGCAACACTGTCCACAAGAGGTGGAAACAGAGAACCAAGAGTTGAGCCTGGGCTCCGTTACTTACCGCACGGCGGTGCGTAGGAGAGGCGGGGTAGATACTCGTGCCAATTTTCCGGCGTCAGAACGCCCCGAGTGGTCGAGCAAATGCGCCGAACGGCCTCGCCGACGTCCAGGTTCCACAGCCGGACGGTATCGGAGCCACTCGACACTCCAAGCATGTGGCTTTTGGGGCTGAACGACAGGAATTTGCCTGTCTTGGCGTTGGGGCTCATGGATTGACCGATGGGCGTGGCCTTGGATGGGAGGGTGACGTTCCAGAGCCGGACCATGTTGTCATTGCCGCCGCTCGCCAGGGTACGGCCGTCCTGGCTGAACGTCAGCGACACGATCGCGTCGGTGTGGCCAGTGAGGGGCGAGCCCAGCCGGGTTGCCCTGAGGGAGTCGGTGATGTTCCAGAGCCGGACCGTATTGTCGTCGCTGCCGCTGGCCAATGTACGGCCGTCCGGACTGTAGGCGAGCGCGTTGATGGGTCCGAGGTGCCCCGTGAGAGGCGCGCCGCGTCGGGCGGCATGACGTGGGTCGGCCACATTCCACAGCCGGATGGTGCCGTCCGCGCTGCCGCTGGCGAGAGTTCGGCCATTCGGGCTGAAGACGAGGGAGTTGACGTAGCCCTTGTGGCCGGTGAGCGGCGCGCCAAGCGGACGAAGGTGGGATGGGTCGCTGACGTTCCACAACTGAATGGTGCGGTCGTCATAGGCGGTTGCCAGCGTACGCCCGTCCGGGCTGAAGGCCAGCGCAGCCGCGAACCGTGTCCGCAGCGCGAGGGCCGGCCCGTAGGCGACAGGCCGAGTCGGGTCGGTGACGTTCCACAGCCGCAGCGCGCGACTTCCGGCATCGACGTCCGACAGGAGCACCGCGAGCATGTGGCCATCGGGAGAGAAAGCCGGAAACGCACGCACCTCACCCTCACCAGGCGTGAACGGTTCGCCCAGCGCCACGGGCCGGTTGGGAGTCTCCACGTTCCACAATCGGATCCTTCTGTCGCGCGCGGCCGTGGCGAGCACCCGCCCGTCCTGGCGGAACGCTCCGATGCGGCCGATCATGTCGGACGTCGGTATCGACCACAGGCGGACCGTGTTGTCGCCACTCCCGGTGGCGAGGGTCCGGCCGTCGGGGCTGAAGCCCAGGGCGTACATCTCGCCTTTGCTCCCTGCGAGAGGCTCGCCGACCTGCGACGGGTATGCCGGATCACTGACGTTCCACAGGCTCGCCGTGCTGTCTGCGCTGCCGGCGGCGAGCATGGTTCCGTCGGGGCTGAAGGCCACTGACCATACGGGGCCGGTGTGGCCGGTGAGCGGCGCGCCGAGCGGTGTCGCGTGGCGTTGGTCGGCCACGTTCCAGAGCCGGATGGTGTCGTCCGCGCTGCCGCTGGCGAGAGTGCGGCCATCGGGGCTGAAGGCCACGGAGTGCACCGTGCCCGCGTGGCCGGTCAGCTCCGCGTCGATCGGTATCGGATGACGCGGATCGGCCAGGCCCCACAGCCTGATCGTGTCATCATCGCCACCGGCTGCCAGCGTCCGTCCGTCGGGGCTGAACGCCACGGAGCGCACAGCGGCGGTGTGGCCGGTCAAAGCACCGAGCGGCCTCGGCCGACGTGGGTCGCCCACGTCCCACAGGCGAACGGTGCGATCTTCGCTGGCGGAGGCCAGAGTGTGTCCGTCCGGGCTGAAGGCAAGCAGGTAGATCGTGCCGTCATGGCCGGTCAAGGGCGCACCGAGCGGGCGCGGGTGTCTGGCATCCCGCACGTTCCACAGCCGAATCGTGCCGTCGTCCCCAGCGCTGGCGAGCGTACGGCCGTCCGGACTGAAGACCGCACTGCTCACCCAACTCTTGTGGCCGGTGAGGGGCTTGCCCAAGGGTTTGGGGCGAGTCGGGTCCGTCACGTCCCACAGTCGGATGGTCCGGTCGTAGCTGGCGGTGGCCAGGATCCGCCCGCTCGGGCTGAACGAGGTGAGGTAGACGGCACCGGTGTGGCCGAGAAGCGGCGTGGCCAGCGGCGCGTTCACTATCGAGATCAACCGATTGCTCGCGCCATCGTCGTCTGGGCGCAAGCGGTGTGCCACCAGGTCGAGTTGAGCGGACAACGACGGATCCGTGTGCTGGACGCGATCGGCTTCGGCGAGCACCTGCTCGAACACGGCATCGTCCCGCTGCTGCCACGCGACCACGGCCGAACCGACAGCCAGCATCGCCAGGACGACCAGAGCCGACACCGCGCTGCGGCTGATCCAGACGGTGCGCTTGCGCAGCCTGACCGAAGCAGCCAGGAATTCCACCGCGCTCCGGGTCAGAAAGGTGTCACCGGCGCACTTTGCCCAGTTGTGGGCCTGTTCCAGACGGGAACCCCGGTAGAGCAGTGACGAGTCACGGTTCGAGCCCTCCCAGGCCCTGCCGTCCTCCTCCAGCCGCTGACGCAGCAGGTTGCCGTTCCTGTCCTCGTCGATCCAGTCGCGCAGGCGTGGCCAGGCGTGGAGCAGCGCTTCATGGGTGATCTCCACGGTCTCCGCGTCGAGTGTCACCAATCGGGCGCGAACCAGTGCTTCGAGCGATTCCTCCGTCTTGTTGGGGTCCGTTGACTCCTTTGCCAGTTGGCGCCGCGTCCCCCGCCTACGGGTGGCCTGGGTGTCTTCGCCC
Organism: Streptomyces sp. 7N604; assembly: GCF_052245475.1. NCBI lineage: Bacteria > Bacillati > Actinomycetota > Actinomycetes > Kitasatosporales > Streptomycetaceae > Streptomyces > Streptomyces sp. 7N604. The sequence goes on from NZ_JBQQBX010000020.1 coordinate 137,381, forward strand.
AGCCGGACCAGCCTGAGGAGGAGCAGTCTGGCGGCCGTACGTGCTGCCGGGTCGAGGCCGGACCAGGCCCGCTCCGCGGTCGCCGCCACCGCTCCCTGGATTCCGCCCGCCGCGCGGTAGCCGGCCAGCGTCAGCCTTCGCGCCTTTCGTCGCTGCCAGGTGGCGAGCAGGGCATGGGAGAGCAGCGGCAGCACCCCCGCGTCGTGTGCCCCGCGGGGGCCGTCAGCGCTCACTTCCCGGACGATCAGCTCCGCCAGCCCCGGTTCGAGTTCCAGGCCCACGGCCTTGGCCGGGCCGGTCACCGCTTCGCGCAGCTCCGTGGTGGTCAGCGGCCCGAGCACCATGTGCCGGTGTTGCAGCGCGTCAGCCAGTTCGGGATACCCGAGGCATTGCTCGTAGAAGTCGGCGCGTATGCCGAGGACTACGAGCACGGGGGCCGGGTCACCCGGGTCGGCGGGAGTGCACGCAGCGTGGAGGATCTGGATGAAAGTGCGTCTGTCCGCCTCGTTGGAGCAGAGGGTGAACGTCTCCTCGAACTGATCCACGATGACGACCGGACGGGCGGGGGCGGCGCGTTGCGCCCATGCCGTGACGGCCTCCCTCACCACGTGCGCGAATTGCGGACTACCGGGCTCCTTCGCCGCCGGTTCCTCCGCGGCAGAGACGACGTGTGCAAGATCGGGGATCCGGCGGGTCAGCTCCACGAGAGGATCGCCCCCCGGCACGAACTGGACCACCTCCCTCGCCCGGCTGTCCTCGTCGCTCAGTGCGCAGTTCTCCAATGTGGGCACCAAGCCGGCGTTCAGCAGGGAGGATTTTCCCGCCCCTGAGGCGCCCACGAGCATGACCAAGCCACCCGCCTTCTCCGCTGCGAGGAGCTGAGCGATGAGGGCATCCGTGCTCCGCTCCCGGCCGAAGAACCACCGGGCGTCTTGCTGACGGTACGGAGCCAGCCCCCGGTATGGGCACACACCACCCGGGACGGTCAGGGCTTCGGCCGGGGGTCGTTCGTTCTCTTCCGCGGATGACGTGGGGCGGTCGCCGACCGGGTCGGCCACCGCGCGCTCCCACAGGCGCTGCCACTGAGTCAGGTCGTACAGGCCCGTGGACACCGGCGCGGGCATCGAGCGCCGCGCTTCGGGGATCAGGATGTGCAGCACTGCTGCGAGGGCGGCGAACTGGGCAGGCACGTTCTTGGCCCGTCGCCAGTCGCTGATCCGTTGAGCGGACACCCGCACGGGCCGCCCGCGTTCGTCGACCCGCCGAAGCCGGACGACTGCCTCGGCCACGCGCTGGAGGGGAGGGTTACCGGCCTCCTTGTACAGCAGCGCGAGACGTTCCGCGAAGGCTGTGCGTGCCCCTGAGTCGGAACTCAAGGTCTCCACCCCTTACTTCCCCCGCGTCTGGACATCCGGACCGGAAAACTCACTCTATCTGGCTGACCTGCGGCTACGTCATCCGCCCGGTGCCGGAACCCCCTCGGCGGGAGCCACAGCTGGCAGGATCATGGAGCGCGCATCAACCGCGCGTCGCCTCACGAGGCCACAAGCTCAGCGCACGGAGAGACAACCGATGGCACAGCACGTTCTCGGTCAGCTTCCGCCGGAGTTACGAGACGGTGGCGACGGTCTCGTCGCGTGAGCTTGAGAGATCCGTGGAGCCGGTCCCATTCGGACTGCTGTCGCGTCGACCACGGGTCCGGCCTTTCTTCGGTCCGCGCCGGTGCGGCGCGGACCGACGCCGCCCCCACCGTTCGGCACCGGTCCCCACGAGGGGAGGGACCGGCGCCGGACGACGCGGCGTGTGGTGACCTGATCGCTCCGCCTCTCATGCCCTTCTCATTCCTGCGCCACTTGGCGGGGAGTGAGATGTCCATGATCCACTCCCCCGCTCACTCCCGAGGCGGCCCAGATTACGCATCAGGCCCGGCTTCCGTTTCCGGAAGCCGGGCCTGATCTGGTGTCAGTCGGGGTGGCGGGATTTGAACCAGTCTCTCCACGCCGCCCGCGTGGTCACGCGCTCGTCTGCGCTCCATCGGTCAGAGCTCAGAGGGCCACAGCAAGCTCATCAGGGGCGGTGGAGAGGACGAACGAGGTGTGGGTTGTCGGGTGGTGGGGGCCAGGGATGCTGGGCAAGGTGGCGTTGCAGATCGAGGTGCCGGAACTGGTACACCGCCCCGACCTGCCGCAGTACACCGCGGTGCTCGTGCGCATCCTGGAGGAACGTCATCAGATCCCACGGGACTTTGCGCCGCATCGCCAGGTAGGCCCTGGCTACCACCCAGCCTCCCCATGCCGTCTCCACGAGCCCGCTCTCGAGGCCGGCCAGGGGCCCGAACATGAGCACACCCACGAGCACACCCGTGAGTCCGACCCCGAGCCCGTCCGCGAACCCGCCCAGGAGCCCGTCCAGGAGCCCGCCCGCGAGGCCGAACATGAGCCCGGCTATGAGCCATGACCTGAGCCCGACCGCGAAGAAGCTGCGGCGGTCCTGGGTAAGCAGTGCCGCGGGTCCGACCATGGTAGTGAGGTCAGGTTTCTCTGCCTCGATCCCGCCCACGAACCCGAACACGAGCACGCCCGCGACCCCGATCCCGAGCCCGACGCTGAGCCCATACGTAAGCCCGTACGCGAGCCCGCCCGCGAGCCCCAAGGCGAGCGCGAACGCGAATCTGAACGTGAGCAAGTCAGCTGACCAGCGCAGTTGTGCACTTGAGGTACTCACGGGTTGGGCGGTCACCCACTCGAACGTCCGGCGGCGGACAGACGCGGGGATGGCGTGGTGGAGTTCCCACCAGGCCAGGTCGGGACTGCTGTCGCGGTTGGTCTCCAGGTGTCGGGCGAGGAAGATGAAGGTGCGGTGGGCTTGGGTTGCGGGCCAGCGGGGCGGGCGGGGGTGGCGGGGGGTGTAGGCGGCGGGGATGAACTCCTTGAACAGGTGGGTATTCAGGGCGGTGCGGGTGGGGAAGGTGGTGATGTCGCAGAGTTCGTCCGGGTGGGGGACGGGACCGGGTGCGGCCGGGGTATGCGGGCGGGGGTTGTAGATGGTGCGGGCCAGGAACAGGCCCAGCGGGGTGCTCAGCGCCTGCCCGACGGGGGTATCGGTGCCCAGGTGGGTGGCCACGGTGTTCCAGCGGTCGGCGGCGGGGGTGCGCTCACCGCCCGCGTCACGGCGCAGGTAGGCGGCCGCCTCGTCGGCGGTGAGCGGCAGCAGGTGGATACCGGCGGCGCCGTTGAGTCGCACCACTGTGGCGTCCGGCCGGGTGAGAGCGTCCCGGTAGGCGGCGGCGCGGCTGGCCACCACCAGGGGCTGCTTCGCGGGCAAGGCACGATTAAGGGCATCCAGGGCCATCGCGTGCAAGGCAGCGGGGAGTTCGTCGAAACCGTCGAGGATCGGCAGGATCCGCCGACCCTCCAGTATGGCCTGGGCCAAGTCGACCGGGTCCGCCTCGGGCGCGGTCGGCGGGGCTAGCGCGCGCAGGCCAGGATGGCTGCGGCGTAGCTGCTCGGCCAGCCACCCCGTCAAACACTCGTGAGTGGGATTCCAGGAAGCCAGGGAGAACAGCACCGGCACCAAGCCGCCGTCCGACCGCTGTTCGATCAGGCCTTGAAGCAGCCGGATGAGCAGCATCGTCTTGCCAGAGCCAGGTTCCCCCAGCACGACCAGGCGGCGGGTAGGCACTCGCTGGGTGAACACCTCACCGATCTGTCCATCAGCGCCCGCCAACCCCGCAGTATCTCCAGGCCAATCGGCAGGATCACCCGGCGGGCCGCCGGGCCACGCCCGGGCCACATCGGTCAGCAGCTCCCAGGGCTCGACCAGGTCCGCGTCAGCGGGGCGCCAGGCGACCGGTAGCGGGTACGGGTCGTTTACCCGGCGGATCGCGGCCTCAGCGTCCCACTGCCTCTTCACCGCTTCCGCCAACTGACCGGCCGCTGTCTCCAGGTCCACGGCAGCGGCTTCGACCCGATCGTGGTAGAAGGCCTTCCACGCCAGGTAGGCGATTGGCAAACCGAGTAACCACGTGGCCGCTGTCTCGGTCATCCCGAAGTACCGGACCAGCACCAGCGCCGCGACAGCCGTCAGCACCAGCCACAGCAAAAACCAGAGACCCACGCGCTTCGGCCCCCGGCGGTATCCCCCACGTCTCACGGTGAGTCATCATGCCGTGACTCATCCCCGCCCGGGGCGCTGTTCGCAGCGAAAGCCAGCAGCCCGAACAGCGAGTCGGAAGACGCCGTGCCCTTCCGTGCCCGAAGCGGCGGTCAGCAGCGGGGAATAACGGGGCAGGCGGGCACTGGGTCGACGACGGCCCCAGACGTTGCGATTGGCGCGCACGGTGTGTACGCCGCGCAGCAGCAACTGGCGTTGGTGGCCCGACAGCAGGTCGTCGACACGGCTGGCCGGGCCACTCTCACGGTGCTCGATTTCCATGACGTAGTGGTTGCAGGACACGACGCGAACTCGGTGGAGTACGTCCAGGCGCGGCGGGCCGCTCGTGAGGCCCGCCATGCGTTGATTGACGAGATGCGAACCGCTTTGAGGCGATCTTGAGAAGCAAGGTCAGCAATGGCGGGGGTTGACCCCACCACCGCTTCGTCCCAATAAGGTCCGGAGTCGATCTACACCTCGGATGAGTGGCGTACATGCAGGTCAGGACGTTGGTATGGATGGGTTCTGCCCTGTGTAGTGCGGCCGTCGGGAGAAGATCTTCCCCCAGATTTCTCCCAGCGTCCGGGCCACAGGGGCACGCGGCGGATCGAAGACGTGCGTACGAGCCCCCACGACAAAGGTCCCGATCGGATGGATCGGGCGACCTTCCGCTTTTCAGGCTCGGCCCGGGGTGGTTGGGGGCCGGGCGGGGATGCGGGTCTTGTGTCGGGCGGCGGCGATGAGGGCAGGGTAGTCGGCCACGGAGATGTCCTCGGGGACGGCCTGGTCCTGGACATCCGGAAGCGACTAGCCATTCCGGGACTGCCAACCCGTCAGTAACATGAGGGCTGCCCGAGGTTGGAGGTCGCGTGCGAGTATGCGACCGACATGCTCCCCGGGGCGCTGTGTTCCGCTTGATGGAGGGCTCACCCGATCTTGACTCCCGCACCCGCGCTGCCAGGCGCCGCTCTGCGCGTGCTGCGCATGGCGGCGCGGTGGCGTGGGCTGCGGGTCGCCGTGTTCCTCGGGGCCCTGGTGACGCTCGGCTTCGCCTTCGCGGAGCACGCGGAGGCGGTCGAGGTGCCGACGCCGCCGACGGCAAGCCAGTTGCCCGGCAGCCCGCTCTCGCCAGTCGTCGGCATCGGGCAGCCGAGCCCGAAAGAGTTCGCAGGCGGGTCCGCTGATTCCGTGCTCCGGTCGGCAACTTCGGCGAGTGAGTCGGAGGGCCGGTCCGCGGTGGCTGAGCCGGGCGCCGGTGCCTCGGCAACCGCCGCCACCGCCACCCACGGGGTTGAGCACGCCAGACCCGCGGTGAAGCCGCTGACCGGGGCCGTGCAGGCAGCCGTGGATGCGGTGCCGCGCGCGGATGAGGGAGCGGGCGCCGCGGCGGGCACCGGGCAGTCTGTCATCGGCATGACCGGGGATGTCGGGCGGCCGTGGTTCGGGCTCGTCGAGGACCTCTTCGGTGCCCTTCCTCCGGTTGCCGCACCGGACCTGATGCCGCCGCACCAGAGCGACGGCTCCGTGCCGGACGCCGCTGACTGCCGCACACAGAATCGCCCTTCGGTGCACCGCACGGCGCTCCAAGGCCTGAACTTCCAGCAGCCGCTCAGGACGGAAAACCACTCGCCGTTCAGGCCGATGAGCCTGCCGGGCCCGCCCGGCGAGCACAGCCACGGACGCTCGCTCGGCATCCCTGCCGAAGACGGTCCCCTCCGGTCGCCCACGGATCCGCCTGACATCCCCGGTTGGAAGACGACGGCCGAGGGCACCGGCGACCAGCACGCCCACGCGATCCTGCACAGCACGTCGTGCGGATTCCCGCCGGGTGCCTCCGGCCTCTTGGCCACTACGGCGCCGCTTTGCGACGGTTGCCGCGACATCATCGAATTCCCCGGTTAGGGCAGCCAGTTCCCCCTCTGTGACCTGCCGCGCGGGGGCGGAACAGGTCTGCCCAAGCCGGAGATCGCCGATCGATCGAAGTAGATCTCCGATCCATCGAATTCGAAGGACCCGACACCAGCATGAATCAGGCAATTCGCCGTTCCATATACGTGGCTGCCACGGCCACCGGTATGTGGGCTCTCGGCACTGCCGCGGCCAGCGCCGCCGAGCTTCCCTCACACACCCTGACGACCCCGGACGTCGACGCAGCCGACGCCGTGAAGGACAAGGCATCCGACACGAATAACGCGGTGCAGGACAAGACGGCCGCCACCACTCGCACGGCCAAGTCCAAGGCCGTTGGCCCCACCCGTACGGCCAACGCCAAGGCAGCCGACGCCAGTCGCACCGCCAAGGCCAAGGCAGCCGACGCCAGTCGCACCGCCAAGGCCAAGGCAGCCGGCGCCAGTCGCACCGCCAAGGCCAAGGCAGCCGGCGCCAGTCGCACCGCCAACGGCGAGGCGCAGGACGCCCGGAGCAAGGCCACCCGCACGGCCGGAGCCGCACAGCACACCGATGCCGCCCGGACGGTGACGAAGTCCGCCGCGGGCGCTCAGGCCAACGCCGGTCGGCAGGCCCGTGCCGCGCAGGGTGCTCCGGCGACCGCCCAGGAGACCCGCCGCGACGCCCAGAGCAACCTGCCCTCTCGCGACGTGCCGCCCTCCCCGCAGGAGGAAATCGACTACCTCTTCGGTCCCCTGTCCGCCTTCGCACCGCACCTCGAGCCTGCCCAGGACCAGGTGGAGGCCTTCCCGGGTCAGGCCCAGTCCCAGGCCAAGGCCTACGCCGGCCAGGCTCACGGCTCCGCAGGCGAGGCCGCCGACGATGTCCAGGCGCGCGTGGGGCAGCTGCCCGGTACGGCCCAGCGCACCGCGACCGCGGTTGACCCCATCGTCGATGAAACGGCGCAGGAGGTGCTGCCGCCCATCGCCGCCAAGGCCGTGAGCGCGGCCCTCCCGGTCGCCGGGCAGGCCGTCGGCGATGCGGGAGTCCTCGGCCAGGGCGTGGTCGGCGATGTGCAGCCCTTCGCCACTGGCCTGGTGGGCGACGTGCAGCCGTTCGCCACCAGCGTGGTCGGCGAGGTCCCGCCGACCGCCACCGGCGTGGTCGGCGATGTGCAGCCCTTCGCCACGGGTGTGGTGAGCGACGTTCAGCCGTTCGCCACCGGTGTGGTCGGCGAGGTCCAGCCCCTCGCCGGCGGCGTCGTCAGCACGGTCACGCCGTTCGCGCAGGCCGTGCTCGGACAGGTCCAGCCGTTCGCCGAGAACGTCGTGGCGGGCGGGCAGCCGGTCGCCCACGGCGTGGTCGCGGATGTCCAGCCGGTCGCCCAGGAGCTCGGCAGCAGCGGCACGCACCTCGCCCAGGGTGTCGCGGGGTACACGCAGCCGTTCGCCGGTGGGGTAGCCAGCGACGTGCAGCCGTTCGCGCAGGACGTGGCGGCCACCGCGGCGGAAGACGGCCTCCCGCTCGCCTCGAACGCCGCCGCCGGCGTCCAGAATGCGGCTTGGACGGTCACCCCGGCGTATGTGCGCGAGGTGATCTAACCGAGGCGGATTGATCAGTGCGGGCGGTCCTCACGTTGGGGAGTGAGGGCCGCCCGCGATCGTGGGCGGCGCCCGGCTCCGTCTCCACTCAGCGCACGCACCACCAGGCCCCAATATGTTGGCGGGCAGCAGCTACGCAGTGCCCGACGCCCGTCACAGGCTGACCCAGAAGTCGTTCCCCTCACCGTCAGGGACGGCCAGGTCGGCCAGAAGCGTCAGGAGGTGGCCGGTGGCTTCGTATCCCGTGGACCGGACGGAGGCGATGCCCGCGATGTCGGCGAGGCGTTCCACATCGAGACCGCCCGCCTCGTAGTCCCGAATAAGGTCCGGGCAAGATCCGCACCTGATATGTGGGACGTCAGTCCAGCCGCCGCCTCGTGGAGGACCACGTCCCTCACATTCTTGCGGCGCCCGCCCCAACTGCTTCGACTCGAAGTCGACCGCGTGACCGACCCTGCGGATCACGGCGATTGTCCCGACGAAGGCATCCCCGAACGCCTCCGGGTCGTCGACGAGCTCCTCCAGGAGCTCCGGTATTTCTCCGCCAGCGTGAGCGCCTTCCGGCTCTTCTCCAGTCTCATGGGTACAGTCCAGCTCGCCTTCAGGGCAGATCGTTGGTCGCGCGCCGACCACTGCCCCATGTTTCAGTCAACGGAAGTCCCGCTTACCGGAAGCCAGATGTGCTTCCGAGCCCCGAAGAGTTTCACAGTTATGCCCGGTAACAGTGACAAGCGCACAGTCAACGCCGACCCGCCGAGACTGGCTGGTGTGGGAACTTGAGCGCCTCGGCTGCCCCGATGACGCTGCCCGCTTGGCCCGGCTCGTGGACACGCACGGCGAAACACGGGCCCAATGCGGCTCGACCTCGCCGGTTCTCGTCCGTGAGGTCATTCACCCGAACAGCCCAACCAGGCGCCCCGCCCACCGGGAAACGGCAGACACGAACATCGGAAGCTACCAGCGGGTTACTTGTTCCCTTAGTCCGAGCTAGGGCTACAGGGCCCCTACGCGCGTGCGAGTGAGGGAGCACCGCACGGCCGCCGAGCGGGTCACCCATTGAAGCGCACGATCACGTCGTGTCGGGCATGCCGCTACTCGGCCCACCATGCATCGATGCCGTCCATCCGGAAGCGAACGTGACGCTTCTGCCTGTCGTTGATGTCCGGCCCTTTGTCCGCGAGCAGGTGCAGATACTCGCTGGCGTCCCGGTGGGCTGCGCCTGCCCCGTACGCGGAAGTCAGCTCTTCCGTCCTCAGCATCTCCTCCAGGAAGGCATCCGGGTGGACCACGTGGCCCCGGAACTCGACGCCTCCGACCACGACGGCGATCTTGTATCCGGCGGTGCTGGGCTTCGTGCTCGATGCGTCCTGCGCGAGGAACTGGAGCAGGGGGTCGTTGTTGCTCATGAGGGAAGTCTGCGACCGCACGATGGCGTCCGCACGCGCGGAGGTGCCGCGCGGGGGAGCGAGGCGGGCCGCCATGGATCCCGGATGACCTGAGATATCCGGAATCCATGCCGCAGCCCGTCGCCCCCCATTCAGCAGGCCACCGACTCAGGCTCGCCTCCAGTTCTGGAGATGGGTCCCACGTCACCGGTGGCCGTCCTTAACGATCTCCTACAGGAGCGTCTACAGCGGGCTCGATAGGCCAGGTCTGGGAGTGGGATTCCAAGATCTTCTCCCAGATTTCTCCCAGGATGGCTCCCCGCAACGAGTCAGGGCCACCTCACGAGTTCGTGAGGTGGCCCTGACCTGTTACTTCTAGACACTCACCACGTTGTGCTGTGCGGCCCCTAGCAGATCGGCGTGCTCAGGGTGTTGAGCAGGCTGATACGCGAGTTCCAGAGCGCAAGCAGCACGATCAAGCTTGTCAAGATCTCCTGAAGCTGGGCGATGGGCACTACCGCGATCACGATGATGATCGCGATAGCCAGGATCGCTTGCCAGGGTCGCAGACTTGACAAGCGCATCGTTCGGACAGCCAAACTCATCATTACGCCTCCTATGGCGTTCGAACGCCCGTCCTGGCCTCGCATGCTTCCCGGCTGAGTGGCTGGGACGGGCGTGTCTGTGTGACAGGCCTACCTTGGTGGAGCGTCTTTGATCAGTTCAAATCCTCGCGCGAAAAAAACCGAGTTACTGAGGGCATTCTTTGCACTCAACTCACTCAACGATGGTGCCTGACGGTCTGTCAGGTTCAGCGGAAGCTCGGTGGAGTCTCCATGGCCGAGTCAAGTCATCGTCTGCTCCGTGCGCAGCCTCGGTGCGAACCACCGGCGGGGTGGTCGCTGAGGTCTGCTGAGCTGGCCATCCAGCTACTTAGGTGCTCTGTTGGTCGGCTGCGGTCGCCGTGGTTGCTGTACTGCGCTGCTGTACAGCAACACCGCTCACCACCGCTGGCCGGCACGAACCTTCGCTGTGGCCTACCGATGCGGGGGTCGCTGGCATCTGGTCGGCTGCTCAGTCGGACATATTGACAGAGGGACTTCTGTGACGTCCCAGCGCCCGACAGCAACCGCCGTTCGCGGCTCGGCGTCGCCTTGTCGGTACCGGACAACGCGGGCGCCGGGTCCGGCTTCAGGGCTTCATTGGTCGTCCCCTACCCCCCGTGTGAAGGGCCACGTCAACTTCTGCGCACTGTACTGTCAGCAATGTGAATCTTGTTCAGCATTCCTCCTTGGCGTAGAGCACTACCTGAGCGCCCCGCACCACCTGCCGTGAACACTCCTGGTAGTACTTGCGCAGTACCTGTCTCTTGATTCGTTCCTGCGGCGTCTGATCGAGGGGTTGCCCTGCTGGATCCGTCAGAGCGACAATGCGTTGTTTCGAGAGGATGTCCCGTCTGATGCTTGCTGGGCCGCGCTCCAGTCCTTGCAAAGTCCCGGACGACTGGGGCGAGTGAGCCAGCGCAATATCGTCGACCAGCCGATAGGTGGTGGGCCATGACAGCATCCACTCTCTGCGACGTGACGGCATGAAGAGCACTCCGTCTCCTTGCTGGGCGACGTCGCGTACGGCTGCGGCAATGGCTACGGTGTCGTCCTTCCGGCTCTCCGGAGACCTAATGAGCAACGACCAGGGCACCAAGACTGCGACGCCTGCGGCAATTGCCAACGATGCCAGCCCGTAGCGGCGGGCGATCGCCCTCGGGCGGGCACGGCCCATACCCATCCAGACGTGGTGAATCGAAGATCCCATGAGCAGAGCGAATCCACTCATGGAGTAGACGACGTACCGTTCGAGATACCAGGGCTTGATGAGCGATACGACCATGAGGAAGGCCGGTGGCACCGCGAGCGTCGTGAACGCAAGCTGGGCAAGCCCAACGGGGTCCTGCGCGTCCTGACTGCGCAGGTAGCGCAGGTAGCGCAGGCACGCCCAGCCGACGGCCGTGATCGCCGCGAACTGGAGCCACACCGCCGCGCTGGGACGTCCCAGCCAGCTCAGCTGTTGTTGAGCCTGAGCCTGAGAGAACAAGGCAAGCGGTGCTACAGCGACACCCACGATGGCGAAGGAGATGACAGCGGCTCGAAGCATCGGGCGTACAGCTGGTCTCACGAAGGTGACCAGAGCATGCGGCAAGATGATCAGTGCGGCGAACTCATGCAGCCATGAGGCGATGACGAGAGTTGCCGCGTAGGCAATCCATGACGTCCACGCGCCTATCTGAAGGGCGCGCACGAAGAAGTAGCTCGCCCATACAACTCCTGCCGTCACCAGGGCATATGAACGGCCCTCCTGCCCGTACTGCTGTATCACCGGGAGCACGGCGAAGACCGATGCGGACAGCGCTCCTGTCCGCGCACCCTCGAGACGAAAGCCGATGGCTGCGACTCCGGCAGTAGCAGTAGCTATCCCCACGACTGAGGGGAGACGCAAGGTGGTCAGACCATCGCCCCCACCCAGAAACACCACATGCATGATTGCGTAGTAGAGGCCGTGCACGGCGTCGATGTTCTGGAGCAAGTCCAAGGTCTCGTGCCACGAGCGGTGAGCCACCTGATAGGTCACCGATTCATCGCGCCACATGCTGTCTTGACGCGTTATCCCCCAGAACCCAAGGACGAGTGACAAGAGCACCGGCGCTCCCATCACCGCCAGGCCACGGGAGGTCCACTGCGGTGAGACAGTTACAGGCCGCCCAGCTGAGGATCTGCGATCCATCGACAAGCGAGATACCGAGGCGATGACGCTCGCCGCCTTTCCGTTCCGTTGTGATCAGAAGCAACCGTGGAGGGGAACGTCAGCACTGCCCCGAACGGCCGTACACGGTCACACGCGCCTTCCCGACTTTCTGAGTGCTACAGACAGCGAAACTGCGCAACGCAGCCTGCTTCACCTGGTCTTGCCTTCTCCACTCAATCTTGCTGCGGCCTGGTTCACTCACGACCACCAGCCGCTTCATCCTGTCCACCCGCTCGACGGTGGCAGCAGGGGAGAGCTCCGTACCGTACAAGGAGTTCGAGCTTCGCGGACTGCGAGCCAGGGCCACATCAACAAGCCCCTCGCGTGTCAAAACAGGCGCGGGTACCCAGACACGGCGACTCGACGGAAGAAACAGAACTCCATCGCCGCGGTTGCCCGCATCAGCAACAGCCGCACCCAGCGCGACAACATCATCGCTCCGGCTCGCCGGCGTCCGCAGTTGCACCGCAGTTACCGGAGCGACCACGAGTCCAACTACTGCCCCAACCGCCACAAGTAGACGCCACTTCGCGATACCCGCAGCCCCTACAGCGGCAGCAGCCACCAGAATGCTGACTCCCGCCATCGTGTAGAGCACATAGCGGTCGACATACAGAGGCTTCACCAGTGACACGCCCAGCAGGGTCCCACCCGGCAGCAATACCAAAGGCAAAAGAACGATGCCCAACAGTCCCGGACGGGGAGCCCCCGCAATCCTGCAGACCACGCCCCAACTCACCAGGGACAAGACAGACAACAGCAGATACCCAGACAGAGCTGAGGCCGTCAAAGAGATCCAACTCACCTGCGCATCCTGGCCGACACTGATGCACACAATCGGCATGACAGCCAGCAGAGGAAGTCCTGCCCCTCGGACCCACCTAGCCAGCAGAGCACGGCGCTGCGGCAGCATCGCCACTGAGACACCGTGGGCCAATCCGGCCAACACCGCGAACTCATGCAGAACACAAGCGGTGGTCAACAAGACGCTGTACCAGAGCACGCTGCCTGCCCCGTCAATCAGCCGGACGAAGAACCACGTCGCCCAGATCACACAAGCAGCTACCAAGGCATAGGAACGGCCCTCTTGCGAATAGCGCTGCACGATCGGCAGCACGCAAAAGATGTAGCCGGCGCAGATCCCCGTGCGCCGATTCACCAGACGCCACCCTAGAGCCGTAACGCCGGCAGTTGCTGCGGCCGCCGCTGCCACGGACGGCAACCGAAGCATCACGAGCCCGCCGTCCCAAAGCTCGAACGTCAGCTTCATCAGTGCGTAGTAGGCACCATGTACGACGTCAACGTTCTGCAGCGTGGCCCACAGATTGGTCCACGAACGGTGAGCCATATCCGTCGTGACGAACTCGTCCTGCCATAGCGAACCTTGGCGCGTGATACCCCAACATCCCAGTATTACGGCCAGCACTGTGGGCAGCGCTGTCGACGCCCACGCGCCACACCTGGATGGGATGGTGCGATGCCGCCGCTCTGCATGGCGAGGCGTGGACAGAGCATCAGGTGACGTGAAGGTTGGCGCAGTTGCGAGCATGCCTCAAGCCCAACGTGAAGATCGTTGATAGTCAGCCCTCCAGAGGCGCCTATCAACGTCGCTGCGGCCACTGCCTCGTCGCGGCGCCCGGGGTTGCGTACTGCTTGACCCCAACGTGGGTGCGAGTCAGATATGTCGGTCTTGGCGTAAACGGAGCATCAAGATCCGTATAAAAAGTTTCTCGATGGGCTCACAGGTTCCACTTGCGTCAACCTGCGATTGATCGCCACCCGGAGCGAAGCCCAGCCGCTGCGCCTGGCAGCGTCCAGAGGCACGGTCTCAACACCGGTCTGGACCATTCCGGATGACCTTGCTGCGAGCCAGACCACCAACCAAGTGCGTTGACACGCAGGGTGTCCACTCGTTCGAATGAGGCGACCCCGAGCGACACAGGCGTCACAGACGGTGACCACTAGCTCGGACTTATCGGGAGGGGAACACCATGAAGCGCATGCTCTTCGCTGCCCTCGGCTCCGCCGCTCTGCTCGGCGCCGCCGCCTTCGCAGCGCCGGCTGCGGCTGCCGACGCTGGCGTGCAGGCCACCTACTTCACCATCTACCAGCACGACAACTACGGCGGCGGCTGGTGCAACTTCACCGGCGACGACAGCAGCCTCGCCAACAACTACTGGACAAACTCGTCCGGTGCCTGCAACGACGGTGCCAGCTCCATGAAGAACCGCACCAGCCACGACGTCGTGCTCTACCAGACGAGCGGCTACGCCGGCGACAACTACTTCGCCAGGAAGAACTCCTCTGACGGCGACTTCTCCAACAACAACTTCGACAACAAGGCCAGCTCAGTCGACTTCCGCTAAAACGGAGTGACCAAGTAGCCAGCGTGTGGATGCCGACCCTGTCGGCATCCACACGCTTTGGCGTATGAGGAGAAGAATGAAAAAGCGTATCTTCGCAGGAATCGCGTCTGCGACCCTGCTCACGGGATGTGGAACCGAGCACGAGCAGGCCGCCCCCACGGAGCCGCCTGAGCCCACCAAGCTAGTCGAATCACTACGGCTCCCATTCGACAAGTATGAGCTCTCTCAGAGCCAATACAACGCCTCACAGAACGCTACAGACATCCTCATAAAGAAATGCATGCAGAAGAAGGGTCTGGACTGGCAGGAAATAGAGAGGCCAACGCGCGTCACAGATCTCACGAACAGGAGACGTTACGGAGTAATGGAGATCAAAGTGGCGCAGGCATACGGATATCACGCGCCAATAGAACTGCGAGACCCCAACGGAACAAAGCGAGCAGACGAACAAAGACTCAGCAAGCTCTCCATAGAACAACAGAAGGCTGCACTCGGACGGGACGGAGAGAAAGAAACGTGCAACGCCCAAGCTGCAAGGGAGCTCAAGGAACCCAGGGTGGACTACACTCTGCTCAATGAATTGAGCTCCAACCTCCTGAAAGAATCCCAGAATGTTGGCGAAGTAAAGGAGGCCATGACTAAATGGTCGAAGTGCATGAAAGAAAGAGGAAGAAATTACACTACGCCATACGGCGCCATGAACGACAAAAAGTGGTGGAAGGACGAAAAAATCCAAATTGGCGAGGAGGGGGAAATAAAAACAGCCACCAGTGATGTGAAGTGCAAGGAGGAAAGCAACCTCGTCAACACATGGTTTGCGGCGGAGAGAAGACTAGAAGGGCAAGGCGTGAGAGAAAACAAGGAATACTTTCAAAGCCTTGCCGAAGCAAAAGAACGCCACATGAGTGCCGTCAAGGAGGTCCTCTCGCAGTAAAATAACGAATGATAGAGCGGGTGAAGCAACGAGGGAGATCGCCATGGGCCGAAACGAACGAACTATCGACCCATCAGCCGACGCGATTCAACTATTCGCACACGATCTACGCGAACTTCGCCGCAGCGCCGGCAGTCCCACCTACAGAGATCTTGCGCGTCGATGCGGATACTCGGCACCGACACTCTCCGAGGCCGCCGCGGGCCGCAAACTCCCTAGCCTCAAAGTCACGCTCGCCTACGTACGCGAATGTGGAGGAGATGCGAACGCCTGGGAGCAACGCTGGCTGCAGCTCACAGAGGACACCACGCACCAGCCTGCCGTTCCCTGCCCCTATCCTGGTCTAGCGCAGTTCAGAAGCGAAGACAAAGACCTCTACTTCGGCAGGGAAGACGTAGCTGAGGAACTCACAAACCTTGTGCTGGAGCGGCCAATCGTGGGACTGGTCGGAGCATCAGGAAGCGGAAAATCTTCCCTGCTGCGTGCGGGGCTACTCCCTCGTATCAGGGAAAACGTCTCAGAGCAGACAGAAATCCGAATTGTCACGCCCGGGCCTGATCCACTGGACCTGCTTACCGCACTTCAGCCGCGCGGCCATGAAAAATTGATCGTGGCAATTGATCAATTCGAGGAACTCTATACTCTCAACATCCCCCCAGAAACTACATCGGACATCCTGGCGGAAATACTGAAAGCCCAGAACGTCGGCGCTCAACTCAAGTTGATCCTCTCTCTACGAGCTGACTGCCTGCCACAGTGCATCGAAAATCCTCAGATCGCTGCAGCACTCAGTCAATCGACCATCATGATGTCCACAATGTCCCGAGAACAAATTCGTCGAGCAGTTGTGGCACCAGCAACAGCGCGCGGATACACGGTAGAAAAGGAGCTCACCGAACGAATCGTGACTGAAGCCTCCCGACAGGGCGGCTCCCTTCCTTTGATGTCACATGCCCTACGCGAGGTGTGGCAGCGCGCCAGGGGAAAGGCGCTGACGATGGCCCAGTACGATGCGGTAGGAGGTATCGGCGGAGCCATCGAGCAGACTGCTGAAAACTTCTACCAGAGTCTCTCAAACAGAGAGAAGGAGGAGATCGAGAGAATCCTTCTCAGGCTTATCATTGCGGAACCGGGAAGACCGCATACGCGGCGCCCGGCACTAGCGTCAGAACTCAGCTCCTTGCAGGGCAGTCTTGAACGGTTGATTAAAACACGGCTGGTAGTGCGCGACGGAGAATACGTGGAACTGGCTCACGAGGCGGTAGCGGTGGCTTGGCCCCGGCTTGCTCGATGGGTCGAGGACGCCAGCGAGCGGATGAAGACCGTCAGACGCATTAGCGAGGCAGCAAGCACGTGGGATGAGCTATCCCGTGACGGCGGCGCCCTCTATCGGGGGGCACTTTTGGAGAGTGTTCTGGCATCATTGGGCCCAGATCACGAAGATCTCAGCGCGACTGAAATATCTTTCATCGAAGCCAGTACGAGGCAAGCAAAAATAGAGAGGGATCGGCAGCAAAAACTGGATAGCAGGAAAAAGAAGGCTGCTCTAGCGGCATACATTCTCCCCATAGCGACCCTTGTTTTCTGGATAATTTGGTTCATCAACCGCCCTCACCCGTAATTCCGAGCCGAGGAAGCACGGAAGGGGACCCTTCGTCGATCGACCTGTCCAGTCGCACCCTGCCTGGCCGGGCAACTCGCCTCCCGCAGGCGCGAGATCGGCACACGGTGGCGTCGTCTGACCGTTGGCCGTCAGGCCCTCCTCGCTCTGGCTCACCTGAGGTGCGGCGACACCTACCCCCCAGCTCGCCGCCGGGTCGGCATCGACATCGCGACCGTGTACCGCTAAATACGCGAAGCAGTCGAGGTCCTGACCGATCCTCGGACGCCTGCTGTGGGCCTCGCTGCCGCAACTGCCCGGCGTCACTCACGACCTGACCGCCGCCCGCGCTCACGGCATCATCGACGCCGGGCGCCGAGACTCCGTGATCCTCCTCGTCCACCGCCTTCATGATGATCTCGGCCACGGCCTCGGTGGTGACCAGATGGACGGCTTCCTCTCGCTCGACGTTCGCCTGCCCTGCCATGACCCGACGCAGTGAGCCGCGACGCCCTGCACCGACGTCGGCTCCACTTCGACGCGCGGGTCAGCGGCACGGCGCTCGACCGCGCCACAAGGATCTTGAACGGGAGCGTGTCCATCAGCTCGCCACGGCAGCCACCCTGGAAGGAAGGGTTGAAGCGTCTCTACAGAACCTGTGCGTCAGGGACGGAAAAGGCCAGATCAGACGGGGCCTGACCTGGCCTCTCAAAGAGCCGCCTTCGGGATTCGAACCCGAGACCTACGCATTACGAGGGCTGGCATGATCGTGACGGGCATGATCGTGACGGGCGGTGCCGACCGAGCATGCTGATTCCCGCCTTGCCTGGTCAGAAGCATGTCCGCACGTCATCTGGTGACGCGTGATCCAACGGATGCTGGTCCATCCGCTCACGCATCGCTCAGGCAGTCTCGGTCGCTTCAACAGCTTGCGCTTGCCCTGCGGGCTCGGATCGACTGTCGCTGCGGCCACGCTCTCAGAAGCGGAACCCGAAGAGCCCTCCGTCCTCGTACTCGTCGTACAACCGCACCTGCAGCATCTTCTCTGACGGGCATGCCTTCCCGCTCTATGACCTCCGCCGCCAATTCCAGGGCGTCGCGGAGTTGCCGGTCGTCGATGCCGTCGAATAGGTGGCTGTCGTGGACGAGGAAGTCAGGGCCGCGCCCGTGCCGGTGGGCGACGACCGCCACGGTGAGATCGAAGCAGAAGATCACCATGATGCCGATGCCGCGGCTGTCGTCGCTGTCGACGTGAGGAACGATCCGCAGGCTGCTGGGGCCGGCATCGAATTCTAGATATGCCTGGCATCCGGAGCCATACAGGCGCTGGGCGAACCCGGAGACGAGGACTGTAGCCTCGCTGGTCTGCCGGGCTCGTTCGTCCAGGTCGTCCTTGAGGGCGCGCTGGAGGTCGAGACGCTTGGCCTTGATCTCTAAGGCGCTGGCTTCCAGTGTCTGCGCTGCTTCGTACCGGTGGCGCAGTGCCTCGACCGACGCTTGCTTCTGTGCGAGGGCCTGCTGAAGGGCGGTGAGAGCTTCCAGGGCGCCGCCCTCGTCGAGAGTGCGCAGGACCTGCTGTAGTTCCGCGCCCAGTCTTTCGCGCTGTGTCGCGCGGTCTGCGAGCTGGGTCTCGACGGATTCGACCTCTTCGGCGAGGTAGCGCTGACGGTTGCGGACGATCGGCCTGTGGAAGTCCTTCAGTCGTCGAAGCGCCGCTTGACCTGGTCACCGAGCAGGATGCCCCGCTCCCCGGAGACGGGTTCCAGGTACTTTACGTCTCCGTCGGTGGTGTCTCGTACCGCAGTTCGCAGGTCCGACAGGTTCCGCCGGTCGATCGCGTCCTTGGAGTTGAGGTTTCGGATATCGCGGTCAATCTCGTCAGCACGTCGCTTCAGCTCTTCGTACCGCGGTATGACGCGAAACGCCTTGATCTGCTCCTCAAGCCGTCGCACCTCCTCCTCGGCGATGGTGATCTGGCCTCTGAGCTCCGCTGTGCTGCCCACGATCCGTCCCACACCGGGTCGTTGACGGCTTGGCGCAGCTGGCGGTGGGTCGCCTCACTAGCAGTCAGGCGACCACAGAGGCGGTCTACCGCAAGCAGCTCCGACCGGTGATCACGGAGGGGGCCGAAGCGATGGACGATATCTTCGCCGATGATCGGGAGGTGGACGCCCTCGGGGCTTGATCAGTTTCGTTTGGCCCCCCGGACGCGTCAGAGGCCCATGCGCGATCAAGCGGATGGGCCTCTGACCTGTGTCGGGGTGGCGGGATTTGAACCCACGACCTCTTCGTCCCGAACGAAGCGCGCTGCCAAGCTGCGCTACACCCCGAAGCAACGAGGACTACTGTAGCCGACCCGTCCCCGCACGCGAAATCGGTTATCGGGACGCTCGCGCAGGCCGAAGCCGCCCCTAAGCGGTGGCCGGAGCGGGGCCCGGAGCGGCGGATCCAGCCGCGGTCGACCCCGGCCGGGGCGGTCCGTGGGGGCAGCGGTCGGACGGGGTCAGTCGCGTGCCGTCAGTGTCAGCAGCGTCGCCTCCGGGGGGCAGGCGAAGCGGACCGGGGTGTAGCGGTTCGTGCCGCAGCCCGCCGAGACGTGGAGGTACGAGGTGTGGCCGCCCGCCGTGTGCGTCGACAGGCCCTTCACGCGCCGGGTGTCCAGGTCGCAGTTCGTGACCAGAGCCCCGTAGAAGGGGACGCAGAGCTGCCCGCCGTGCGTGTGGCCCGCGAGGATCAAGGGGTAGCCGTCGGCGGTGAAGGCGTCGAGGACCCGCAGGTACGGGGCGTGGACGAGAGCCAGGGAGAGGTCCGCGCCGTCCTCCGGGCCGCCCGCCACCCGGGCGTACCGGTCCCGTTTGATATGCGGGTCGTCGAGTCCCGTGAGCGCGATCTCGGTGCCGTCGCTCAGCTTGAGGCGGCCCCGGGTGTTGCTGAGTCCGACCCAGCCCGCCGCGTCGAAGGCGTCCCGCATGCCCTCCCAGGGGTTGCGCTCGACGCCGATCGCGGGGTCGTTCTTGCCGTTGAGGCCGTGCTCGCCGCGGACCCTCTCCAGCAGGTAGCGGCCGGGGTTGCGGAGCTTGGGCGCGTAGTAGTCGTTCGAGCCGAAGACGTAGGCCCCCGGGAACTCGAGCAGCGGACCGAGCGCGTCCAGGACCTCCGGCACGGCGTTCTTGTCGGAGAGGTTGTCGCCCGTGTTCACGACGAAGTCGGGGCGCAGGCCCGCGAGGGACTGCAGCCAGCGCCGTTTCTTGCGCTGCCCGCCGACCATGTGGACGTCGGAGATCTGGAGGACGCGCAGCGGCCGCATGCCGGCGGGCAGCACCGGCACCGTGACCCGGCGGATCCGGAAGGAGCGGACCTCGAAGCCGGCCGCGTAGCCGATCCCGGCCGCGCCGACTGCCGTGATTCCCAGCGGTACTGCGTATCGCGCGCGCATGGCATCCATCGTGGCAGAACCGGCCGCGGGGCCGTTAACCGCGGCCCTTCACCACGATCTTTTATTGCGCGGCGACCAGGGCGCGCAGGTGCGAAAATCAACGGCATGACCACCCTCAAGGACAGGCTTCAGGACGACCTCACCGCCGCGATCAAGGCGCGCGACGAGCTGCGTGCCTCCACGCTCCGGCTCACCCTCTCCGCGATCACCACGGAGGAGGTCGCGGGCAAGTCGGCGCGGCAGCTCTCCGACGACGAGGTGCAGAAGGTGATCGCCCGCGAGGCGAAGAAGCGCCGGGAGGCGGCGGAGGCCTTCGCGCAGGGAGGCCGGGCGGACCAGGCGGAGCGGGAGCGCGCCGAGGGCGAGGTACTCGCCGGGTACCTGCCGAAGCCGCTGACCGACGAGGAGCTGAGCGCGATCGTCGCGGAGGCTGTGAAGGAGGCCGCGGCCGGCGGCGCGGAGGGGCCGCGGGCGATGGGGACGGTCATGAAGATCGTCAACCCGAAGATCGCGGGGCGGGCGGAGGGCGGCCGCGTCGCCGCCGAGGTCAAGCGCCTGCTCGCGGGCTGACGCGGCGCTCCCACCTACGGCCCGCTCCGTTCCGTACGACACGCTGACCGCACGAGGTGCTCACCGTGACCGTACGAGGTGGCTCACCGTGACGGTCGCGGTAGCTAACCGTGACCGTACGAGGTGCCGAGCCCGCATACGCGAGGAGGCGGCCGCAGATCCCGCCCGGACCGCCTCCTTCGCCTCTTTCGCCTGCACCGCCTCCATGCCGTTCAGGCCAGGCGGCTGTCCATTCCTCTGCTGCGTCCTCTGCCCGCTCCGCTATCAGTTCTTCTTCCGGCCCGCGCCGCCGTTCCCGTTCCCGCCGTCGCTGTCCCAGCCCCCGTCCAGGCCGCCGATGAGATCCGGCGGGAGCGAGATGTCCGGCCACGGGTTGCCGCCGTTCCCCTGGCCGCCGTTGCGCCCGTGGTCGTCGTCCGGCCGGTCCGGCTTCGAGTCCGCGACCGGCGCCGTCGGCAGGCTGGGCGCCGGCTTGCCCGCGAGCGCTCCGGCCATCGCGTCACGCCAGATCGGCCCGGGGACACCGCCGCCGAAGACCTTGTCGTGGTACCGGCCGCCGATGGTGATGTTCTCCATCGGCACCTTCGTGGTCGGGCTGCCGACCCACACCGCACCGGCCATGTTGGGCGTGTAACCGACGAACCAGGCCGCGACCCGGTTGTCCGTCGTACCCGTCTTGCCCGCGCTGTCCCGGCCCTGGAGCCCGGCCTGCTTGCCCGTACCGTCCTCCACCACGCCCCGCAGCAGGGTGTTCATCGTGTCGGCGGTCTTCTCCGACATGACCTTCCTGCACCTGGTCTCCGGGACGGCGAGGTCCTTGCCGTCGGCGTCCGTGACCGAGTCGATGGCGATCGGCGTGCAGTACGTGCCGCGGTTGGCGAAGGTCGCGTACGCGTTGGCCATGTTCAGGGGCGCGATCGTGGCGGCGCCGAGGGTGACGGCGGGGCCCTGCGGGAGCTTGCCACCATTGCCCATCAGCACGCCCATGTTCTGGGCCAGGTCGGTCACTGGGCAGACTCCGATGTCACTGATCATCGCGACGAAGTAGGTGTTGATCGACTTCGCGGTCGCCTCCTTGAGGCTGTACGGGCCGACCTCGTCGCGCTTCTCGTTCTGGACGGTGGCGCCCTCGGTATTCGTCCACGTGCCGTCGCAGGTCTGCACCGGGCTCGGGTACGGCATCTTGTACGGCGACGGGTAGGCCTTGGAGGTCGGAGTCCCCTGCTCCAGGGCCGCCGCCGCGGTGAACGGCTTGAACGTGGAGCCGACCTGGAAGCCGTAGTTCGAGCCGCCCATCCGCTTCTCGACCGAGAGGTTGATCTGCGTCTCGTTGTCGCCGAAGCCGTACGGGCGCGACTGGCCCATCCCGCGGATCTTGCCCGAGCCCGGCTCGACGAGCGTCACGGCGGTCGCGACCTTGTCGTCCTGGTCGACGTGGTCGCTGATCGAGTCCTGCACCGACTCCTGCGCCTGCGGGTCGAGCGTCGTACGGATCGTCAGGCCGCCCTGGTTCCAGCGCTTGGCCCGGACCTCCTCGGTCTTGCCGAAGACCTCGTCCTGGAGGAAGACCTCTCTGACGTAGTCACAGAAGAAGCCGGCGCCGCTGGTGGCGGTGATGCAGCCGTTCCTGGGCTTGCTGATGTCCAGGCCCAGCGGCTTCGCCTTCGCCTTGTCGGCCTGCGCCTGCGTGATGTCGCCGAGGTCGGCCATCCGCTGCAGCACGGTGTTGCGGCGCCGGGTCGCCTCCTGCTCGTCGTTGACCGGGTCGTAGCGGCTCGGCGACTGGACGACGCCGGCCAACAGCGCCGCCTCCTCGACCTTCAGGTCCTTGGCGGACTTGCTGAAGTAGCGCTGGGCCGCGGCCTCGACGCCGTAGGCCTGCTGCCCGAAGAAGGTGATGTTGAGGTAGTTCTCGAGGATCGTCTTCTTCCCGAGCTCCTCCTCCACCTGGATCGCGTGCTTCAGCTCCCTGATCTTGCGGCCGAGGGTCTGCTGGGTGGCCTGCGCGACCTTGTCGGGGTCGTTGCCCGCCTCCTCGACGAAGACGTTCTTCACGTACTGCTGGGTCAGGGTCGAGGCGCCCTCGGAGACACCGCCGTCCTGGGCGTTCTTGTTGAGCGCGCGCAGGATGCCCTTGAGGTCGATCGCGCCATGCTCGTAGAAGCGGGCGTCCTCGATGGCGACGATCGCCTTCCGCATGTACGGCGAGACGTCCTTGAGCGGGACGACGGTGCGGTCGCGCGAGTAGACGGAGGCGATCACTTCGCCCTCGGCGTCCAGGATGGTGGTCTTCTGGCTCAGCGGCGGCCGCTTGAGGTTGGCCGGGATCTCGTCGAAGCCCTCGACAGAACCCTTCGCCGCGAGGCCGAGCGCTCCGGCCGCGGGCAGCGCGATGCCTGCCATCACCGCGCCTGCGAGCACGCTGACGCCGAGGAACTTGGCGGCCTGTTGTGGTGTGGTCAGGCCACCGCCGGTGCCGGCACCGGCGCCACTGCCCGAGCGCTTCTTAGCCATGGGGGCAGCCTACGTTCTCATTCGCCGGACAGACATACATCCCTTGGCCTAAGCTGTCTCCGGCTGTTACGGCGATGCGCAGCCGCCCCACAGCAGCTCCTCTCCCTATCTCCCCCCGGCGCGGAGTTGTGCCCGGATCGTCATCTCGTGCCGCATGAGATCCGTCGCGGCGTCAGACAACCGTCCCGATCTGTCCGCATACATCTCGTATGCCCTCACCTCACTCCGTTGGGTGATCTGCCGCGTACGCATAGTCCGTTCGGGCCATTCAAGATTGGGCCCGCAGGGGGTGGTGCGCCCTGCCCGGCTTCCGTAGCGTCCTCAACTGGCAACGGTGAATATGCCGCTTGCCGCCGTGGGGGAGCCTCGATTCGGGAGAGGACGGCGCCAGCATGAGCTGGGTAACCGACTGGAGTACACAGGCAGCCTGCCGCACGACGGATCCGGACGAACTCTTCGTTCAGGGTGCGGCACAGAACAGGGCCAAAGCGGTCTGCACCGGCTGCCCGGTGCGGACCGAGTGCCTTGCCGACGCCCTGGACAACCGGGTCGAGTTCGGCGTTTGGGGTGGTATGACGGAGCGGGAGCGGAGGGCCTTGCTGCGCCGCCGCCCCACAGTGACCTCGTGGCGCAGGCTCCTGGAGACCGCGCGCACGGAGTACGAGCGGAGTACGGGCATCCTGCCCGTGGAGGTAACCGACGCGGACTACGCGGCGGCGGGTTAGGTCTCGTACGCCCCGATTCCCCCCTCACGCCTCACGCTCGCTCACGCTCAGCGGCTCGCTCGGCATGCCCAGGAGCAGCCTGTCCAGGGGCAGCATGTCCAGGATCTCGGCATGCGCCATCTCGGCATGCCCAGGACCTCAGGGCAGGAGTTCAGCGGAGCTCAAGCCGCTCCGCTCGGCCTGCCGTTCGCGAGCCGCTCACCGATGGTCCGTAGCCCTTCGAGGTCGTGCACATCACCGGGCAGCGCGGCCACTTCGGCCACGGGCACCTCAGGGTGCAGCGCGGTGAAGCGGTCCCGCGTGCGCTGCTCGCGGGCGATCACCTGCATGCGCTCGGCGTGCAGCCGTAGCAGCCCGGCAGCGAGCAGCTCGGCCGGATCCGGATCTTCGTCGTCGTGGTCGCCCTCTGCCCTGGGGGAGCCGTCTTCGGGCGTACGAGTGCCAGCTTGCCCGCGGATCTGATCCACAATGCGGCCGTCGTCAAGATTTTCTGCGGCCGCGAGCGCGCGCTCCGCGCTGAGCTGAGCCGCCCCGCTGCCGTGCACCCGGTTCAGTACGAGCCCGGCCAGCGGCATGTCCTCGGCCGCGAGCCGCTCGACGAAGTACGCGGCCTCGCGCAGCGCGTCCCGCTCCGGGGCCGCCACCACCAGGAACGCGGTCCCCTGGGCCTGCAGCAGCCGGTACGTGGCGTCGGCGCGGGTGCGGAAGCCGCCGAACATGGTGTCCATCGCGGCCACGAACGTCTGCACGTCGCGCAGCAACTGGGCCCCCATCAGCTTGTTGAGCGTGCCGGTCATCATCGACATGCCCACGTTGAGGAACTTCATCCCCGCCCGGCCGCCGATCTTCGCCGGGGCCATCAGCATCTTGATGAACTTCCCGTCCAGGAAGGACCCGAGCCGCTTGGGCGCGTCCAGGAAGTCCAGCGCGGAGCGGCTCGGCGGGGTGTCGACGATGATCAGGTCCCACTCGTCGCGCGACCGCAACTGGCCCAGCTTCTCCATCGCCATGTACTCCTGCGTGCCCGCGAAACCGGCCGAGAGCGACTGGTAGAAGGGGTTCTCCAGGATCGCGCGGGCCCGCTCGGCGTCCGCGTGCGCCTCGACGATCTCGTCGAAGGTCCGCTTCATGTCGAGCATCATGGCGTGCAGTTCGCCGCCGGCCGACCCGTCGATGCCCGCGACCCGGCGCGGGATGTTGTCGAGCGAGGCGATGCCCATCGACTGGGCCAGCCGACGGGCCGGGTCGATGGTGAGGACGACCACCTTGCGGCCGCGCTCCGCGGCCCGTACGCCCAGCGCCGCGGCCGTCGTCGTCTTCCCCACGCCGCCCGAGCCGCAGCACACGACGATGCGCGTGCGCCGGTCGTCCAGCAGCGGGTCGGTCTCCAGCAGAGGGGCCGGTTCCAGGGCGCTCACCGTGCTCATGACTCCTCGCCCGCGCTCACGACGCCCCCTCGGCGCTCATGCCGCCCCTCCGCGCTCACGACGCCCCTCTCCGGGCTCACGACGCCTCCTCCGCCACACCCTGCTTCCGCAGGTCTGCCGCCAGCCGGTAGAGCCCGGAAAGATCCGCCCCGTCGCCGAGGAACTCCAGCTCGTACGTGGGCAGTCCCAGGCCCGCGATGGCCGCGCGCTCCTCCCGCTCCAGGCGGAGGCGCTCGGCGTGCTCCCCGGCCTGCTCCAGCAGGGGGCCGACGAGCCGCTCCGCGAGGCCGCCGCGGCGCGCTCCTCCGAGCCCGGCCTGGGAGAGCGCCCTGGCGACCGCTGCACGGCCCGAACCCTCGCCGGACCGTACGGCCTCCCCGTCGAGGAACCGCGGCCGCACCATGTTGATGACGACCCCGCCCACCGGCAGCCCCGCCTCGCGCAGCTCGGCGACGCCGTCCATCGTCTCCTGGACCGGCATCTCCTCCAGCAGCGTCACCATGTGCACGGCCGTCTCGGCGGACTTCAGGACCCGCATGACCGCCTGGGCCTGATTGTGTATCGGGCCGATCCTGGCCAGCCCGGCCACTTCGTCGTTGACGTTCAGGAAGCGGGTGATACGGCCCGTGGGCGGGGCGTCCATGACCACGGAGTCGTAGACGGGCCGCCCGTCCTTGCCCTTGCGGCGCACCGCCTCGCACGCCTTGCCGGTCAGCAGGACGTCGCGGAGCCCTGGGGCGATGGTGGTGGCGAAGTCGATGGCGCCGAGCTTCTTCAGCGCCCGTCCCGCGGTGCCCAGTTTGTAGAACATCTGGAGGTAGTCCAGGAGGGCGCGTTCGGCGTCGATCGCGAGCGCGTACACCTCGCCATGGCCGCCGGGGGCGACGGCGATCTTCCGCTCCTCGTACGGCAGCGCCTCGGTCTCGAAGAGCTGGGCGATGCCTTGCCGCCCCTCGACCTCCACCAGCAGGGTGCGCCTGCCCTCGGCTGCGAGGGCGAGCGCGAGGGCGGCGGCGACCGTGGTCTTGCCGGTGCCGCCCTTGCCGCTGACGACATGGAGCCTGCTCATGCCGGGAGCCTAACCAGTCGGCGCGCGGGCTACGCACGAGGCCGCCGGGCACAGGCATTACAGTCGGGGCCATGACCAAGTGGGAATACGCGACCGTGCCGCTGCCCGTGCACATCACCAAGCAGATCCTCGACACCTGGGGCGAGGACGGCTGGGAGCTCGTCCAGGTCGTGCCGGGACCGAATCCGGAGCAGCTTGTGGCCTACCTCAAGCGGGAGAAGGCCTGATGGGCGCGGTCGAGGAGAAGATCGCCGAGCAAGGGCTGAAGCTGCCGGAGGTCGTGCCGCCCCTCGCCTCGTACGTCCCGGCGGTGCGCTCGGGCTCGTACGTCTACACCTCGGGGCAGCTGCCGATGGTGGAGGGCAGCCTTCAGGCCACGGGCAAGGTGGGCGCCGAGGTGACCCCGGAGCGGGCCGCGCAGCTGGCGGAGACCTGCGCGCTGAACGCGCTGGCCGCGGTCAAGTCGGCCGTCGGGGACCTGGACCGGATCGTGCGGGTCGTGAAGGTCGTGGGATTCGTCGCCTCGGCACCGGGCTTCACCGGGCAGCCGGGTGTCGTCAACGGCGCGAGCGAGCTGCTGGGCCGGGTGCTGGGCGACAAGGGCGTGCACGCGCGGAGCGCGGTCGGCGTGGCCGTACTGCCGCTGGACGCGCCGGTCGAGGTCGAGATCCAGGTCGAGATCGCGGACTGACCCCGCGGACTGACGCTTCGGGCTGGTCCCGCCGACGGCTCCCCCTCGAACATCTTCGCGGGAGCGCATAGCATCCGCCCCATGACATCGGGGAATGGCCAGTGGTATCCGGCGGAGTGGCCGGAGCGGATCCGTGCCCTCGCGAACGGCGAGCTGACGCCGGTGGGCCCGCGCCGGGCCGCCACCGTCCTGCTGCTCCGCGACGGTCCTGGAGGTCCCGCTGTCCATATGCTGCGCAGACGCGCCTCCATGGCCTTCGCCGGGGGCGCGTACGCGTATCCGGGCGGCTCCGTGGACCCGCGCGACGAACGGCCGGTCGGGTGGGCGGGCCCATCGCTCGCGGACTGGACCCGCCGGCTCGGCACGGCTGACGAGGCGTCGGCGCAGGCCCTCGTGTGCGCGGCCGTCCGCGAGACCTTCGAGGAGGCGGGCGTGCTGCTGGCCGGTCCTTCCGCGGAGACGGTCGTCGCGGACACCACGGGCGACGACTGGGAGGCGGACCGGGCGGCCCTCGTCGCCCGCGAGCTGCCCTTCGCCGACTTCCTGGCCCGTCGGGGCCTCGTCCTGCGCAGCGATCTGCTGCACGGCTGGGCGCGCTGGATCACCCCGGAGTTCGAGTCACGCCGCTTCGACACATGGTTCTTCGCGGCCGCGCTGCCGCAGGGGCAGCGCACCCGTAACGCGTCGACGGAGGCGGACCGCACCGTGTGGATCCGCCCCGAGGACGCGGCCGCGGGCTACGACCGGGGCGAGTTGCTGATGATGCCGCCGACGATCACCATGCTGCGGGAGCTGCGGGCGTACGGATCGGCCGCCGAGGCGCTGGCGTCCGCGGGCGAGCGGGACCTGACGCCCGTACTGGCGCGGGCGGAGCTGCGGGGCGGGGAGATCGTCCTCAGCTGGCCGGGACACGACGAGTTCACGAAGCACATCCCGACGGGCGGCGCCGGGGCCGTGGGAGGCGACTCATGACGTACGCGGCATCCCTGCCCGGACAGCCGCGCGGCGGCGCGATCGGCGGCTCGGCCACCGCGCGGGCGGTGTGCGTCCTGGCGCCCAATCCGTCCCCGATGACCCTGGACGGCACCAACACCTGGATCGTCTCGGAGCCGGACTCGGACCTGGCGGTCGTCATCGACCCGGGGCCGCTCGACGAGGCGCATCTGACCGGTGTGATAGCCGCGGCCGAGCGGGCGGGCAAGCGGATCGCGCTCACGCTGCTGACGCACGGCCACGCGGACCACGCGGAGGGCGCCGCCCGCTTCGCGGAGCTGACCCGTGCGTCCGTACGGGCTCTGGACCCGGGGCTGCGGCTCGGCGGCGAGGGCCTGGGCGCGGGCGATGTGATCACCACGGGCGGCCTGGAGCTCCGCGTCGTCCCGACCCCCGGCCACACCTCCGACTCGCTCTGCTTCCACCTCCCGGCCGACGCCGCGGTCCTGACGGGCGACACGGTCCTCGGCCGGGGCACGACGGTGGTCGCCCACCCGGACGGGCGGCTCGGCGACTACCTCGACTCGCTGCGGCGGCTGCGCTCGCTGGCGGTCGACGACGGCGTGAGCACGATCCTGCCGGGCCACGGCCCCGTCCTGAACGACGCCTGCGGCGCCGTCGAGTACTACCTCGCCCACCGCGCGAACCGCCTGGCCCAGGTGGAGACGGCCGTGGAGGCCGGCCACCGCACGGCGGCGGACATCGTGGCCCACGTCTACGCGGACGTCGACCGGTCCTTGTGGCCTGCGGCGGAGCTGTCGGTGCGGGCCCAGCTGGACTACCTGGGCGAGCACGGCCTGATCTGACGTCAGAGGCCGCGGGAGTCCAGTCCCTTCTCGTCCACAGGTGTTCCTCAGCCCCGGCCCTTGCCGGGCTTGTCCGGGCCGCCTGGCAGGAAGGGGGCTGCCACCTGGAGGAAGAGCGCGCGCCGGTCCTCGGGGACGCCGAGGAGTTCGGCCGCCTCCTCCAGGGTGATGCTGCGGGTTCCCGCCCTGCCGCGCCGAGCGGGTGCGGCGGGTGCGGCGGGCGCGGGCAGGTCGTCCTCGGTCAGCTTCCCCGACCGGATGAGGACATCCCGTACGGGCACGCCGAGGGCGCGCGCGAGCCCGCGCATGGTCGCCAGGTCGGGCATGCTCTGCCGCTGCAGCAGCCGGGTGACCGCCGCGCGGTGCACGCCCGCGTCGTCGGCGACCCTGGACCGGCCGCCGCCGCGCGGGTGGTCGATGTCGTAGCCCCGGGACCTCATCAGGTCCTCCATCCAGGCCGCGAACTCCTCCAGGAAGTTCCTCGCCATGGGCTCGCTCCCTCCATCCGGGCGCAACAGAGTAATGCGCGTGCGCGAGCGAACTATTGCCGGGGAGAGCGGGCTGACACCGTGCGACGAGGGGGGCACGGAAGGGTTGTGAAGAAGTGAAGCGTTGCGTGCGAACGCGCAATGATCGCGATCGTGGCCAACGCAAAGGTTTCCCAAGGGAATTGATTGCACGCAAGCCCTTGTTGCGCTCTCGCGCGAGCGAGTAGTTTGCCTCCTAGTCGCGGCACGGCCCTGGCCTTCCCCCGTGGGCTCATGCGTGTCCGTGCCGCGACGCGGAGGGGGCTCGGGGTGGCCGTGCCGGAGCAGCCGAAGGGGCCCCGCCGCCCGGCGGGACCCCTTCAGTCGTTGCAGTCGCGTACGCGTTCGCGTACGGGCCGGAGACGGCCGTGCGTCAGCGCGAGCGCTTGGCGAGGCGCTCCACGTCCAGCAGGATCACGGCCCGCGCCTCCAGGCGCAGCCAGCCGCGCCCCGCGAAGTCCGCGAGTGCCTTGTTGACCGTCTCGCGGGAGGCGCCGACGAGCTGGGCGAGCTCCTCCTGGGTCAGGTCGTGGACGACATGGATGCCCTCCTCCGACTGCACCCCGAAGCGGCGGGAGAGGTCGAGCAGGGCCTTCGCGACGCGCCCCGGCACGTCGGAGAAGACCAGGTCGGACATGGAGTCGTTGGTCCTGCGCAGGCGGCGGGCCACGGCGCGCAGCAGCGCGGTGGCCACCTCGGGCCTGGCGTTGAGCCAGGGCTGGAGGTCGCCGTGCCCGAGGCCGAGGAGCTTCACCTCGGTGAGGGCGGTGGCGGTGGCGGTACGCGGGCCCGGGTCGAAGAGGGAGAGCTCGCCGATGAGCTCGCCGGGACCGAGGACCGCCAGCATGTTCTCGCGGCCATCGGGGGAGGTGCGGTGCAGCTTCACCTTGCCCTCGGTGACCACGTACAGGCGGTCGCCCGGGTCACCTTCGTGGAACAGGGCATCGCCCCGCGCGAGGGTGGCCTCGCTCATGGAGGCGCGCAGCTCGGCGGCCTGCTCCTCATCGAGCGCCGCGAAGAGTGGGGCGCGCCGCAGAACGTCGTCCACGAGATCTCTCCTTGTCGACATGCCCAGGGGGCCGTGACCCCCATGATGCCGGACGGTAAAACTGTGTGATCAAACACAAGTGTGGCGCATCCCTCGCGGAACCCATACGGCAGGGGTCCGATCGGGGTGCCGTTTCCCGGCGACCGGGGCGTATGTCGGTGCCGGGCTTTACTCTGGCCGGGTGTCCAATACGCCGGTGAGAGCACAGGGCAAGGGGGCCGGACGGGTGACTGCGGCAGAAAATTCCGCTGTGGGCGAACAGGCGCCCACCCAGAAGAAAAAAGCCGCAAAGGGAGCAAAAGCCAAGCCGGAGTCCCGGCTCGCGCTCGTCCGCCGCGCTCGCCGGATCAACCGCGAGCTGGCCGACCTCTATCCGTATGCGCACCCCGAGCTGGACTTCGAGAACCCCTTCCAGCTCCTCGTCGCGACGGTCCTCTCCGCGCAGACCACCGATCTGCGCGTCAACCAGACCACCCCCGACCTCTTCGCCGTCTATCCCACGCCCGAGGACATGGCGGCGGCCAACCCGGAGGAGCTGGAGCAGATCATCCGGCCCACCGGCTTTTTCCGCGCCAAGGCGAAGTCGCTGATCGGGCTGTCCACCGCGCTGCGCGACCGCTTCGGCGGCGAGGTGCCGGGACGGCTCGAGGATCTGGTCACCCTGCCCGGCGTCGGTCGCAAGACGGCGAACGTGGTGCTGGGCAACGCGTTCGGGGTGCCCGGCCTGACCGTGGACACGCACTTCGGGCGGCTGGTCCGGCGCTGGAAGTGGACCGGGCAGGAGGACCCGGACAAGGTCGAGGCCGAGGTCGCGGAGCTCTTCCCCAAGAGCGAGTGGACGATGCTCTCGCACCGGATCATCTTCCACGGCCGCCGCGTCTGCCACTCCCGCAAACCGGCCTGCGGCGCCTGCCCGATCGCCCCGCTCTGCCCGGCGTACGGCGAGGGCGAGACCGACC
The DNA here is from genome assembly GCF_052245475.1 of Streptomyces sp. 7N604. NCBI lineage: Bacteria > Bacillati > Actinomycetota > Actinomycetes > Kitasatosporales > Streptomycetaceae > Streptomyces > Streptomyces sp. 7N604. Next base: position 168,870 of record NZ_JBQQBX010000020.1, read on the forward strand.
CGGAGAAGGCGAGGAAACTGCTGAAGTACGAGCTGGGGGGCGCCCCCGGGCAGCGGCTCAAGCCCCCGCCGGACTACCCCGGCAAGCCCGCTCCACCCCTGGGGGCGGAATGACGGGTGCGCGGGAGACCCCCGGGGCCGTGGGGTCCTTCGGGGCTGCGTCCGGTGCCCTCGGCGATGAGATCGCCGTCAGCGCTCAGGGGCTGCCCGAGTGGCTGGAGCCCGTGGCCCGGGCGGCGGAGACCGTGGAGCCGCGGCAGCTGAGCCGATTCCTGCCGCCGGAGTCCGGAGGCCGCCCCTCCGCCGTGCTCATCCTCTTCGGCGAGGGCGGCGAAGGCCCCGAGCTGCTCCTCATGGAGCGCGCCGGGACGCTGCGGTCCCACGCCGGGCAGCCGTCCTTCCCCGGCGGCGCGCTCGACCCGGAGGACGGCGATCCGCGGACCGTGGGGCCGGTGCGCGCCGCGCTCCGCGAGGCCCGTGAGGAGACCGGGCTCGACCCCTCCGGTGTCCAGATCTTCGGCGTGCTTCCGGCGCTCTACATTCCGGTGAGCGGCTTCGTCGTGACGCCCGTGCTCGGCTGGTGGCGGACACCGAGCCCGGTCTCGCCGGTCGACCCGGCCGAGACCGCCCGGGTGTTCACCGTGCCAGTGGCGGAACTCACGGACCCGGCCAACCGCGCGCTCACGAGCCACCCCAGCGGTCACAGCGGCCCGGCCTTCCTCGTCCGGGATGCCCTGGTCTGGGGGTTCACGGCCGGTGTGATCGACCGTATTCTGCACTTCGCGGGCTGGGAACGGCCCTGGGACCGCAGCAAGCATGTCCCGCTCGACTGGCGTGCATGAGACGGTGTCCCGGTGAATGTGCTGGACATCCTTCTGTTGCTCGCCGCCGTGTGGTTCGCGATCGTCGGTTACCGCCAGGGCTTCGTCGTCGGCATCCTGTCGGTGATCGGCTTCATCGGCGGCGGCCTCGTGGCCGTCTACCTGCTTCCCGTCATCTGGGACCAGGTCACCGACGAGGCCACTCCCGGGACGGGCGCCGCGGTCGCGGCGGTGGTCGTCGTCATCGTGTGCGCCTCGGTCGGGCAGGCCTTCACCACACACCTGGGCAACAAACTCCGCCGGTATATCACCTGGTCACCGGCGCGCGCCCTGGACGCGACCGGTGGCGCGCTGGTCAACGTGGTCGCGATGCTGCTGGTGGCCTGGCTCATCGGCTCGGCCCTGGCCGGGACTTCGCTGCCCACCCTCGGCAAGGAGGTCCGCGACTCCAAGGTGCTGCTCGGTGTCTCGCGCGTGGTCCCGGAGTCGGCCAACACCTGGTTCGCGGACTTCAGCTCCGTCCTCGCGCAGAACGGTTTCCCGCAGGTCTTCAGCCCGTTCTCCAACGAGCCGATCACCTCGGTCCCCGCCCCCGACCCCCGGCTCGCGACCAGCCCGGTCGCCGACCGCGCCCAGCGCAGCATCGTGAAGGTCGTCGGTACCGCGCCCGGCTGTGCCAAGGTCCTCGAGGGCACCGGCTTCGTCTTCGCCCCGAACCGTGTGATGACCAACGCGCATGTGGTGGGCGGAGTCGACGAGCCGACCGTGCAGATCGGCGGCGAGGGCAGGCTCTACGACGCGCGGGTCGTCGTCTACGACTGGGAGCGCGACATCGCCGTCCTCGACGTTCCCTCCCTCCGGGCACCAGCCCTCCGGTTCACCGAAGGCGACGCCCGCAGCAGCGACAGCGCGATCGTCGCCGGCTTCCCGGAGAACGGCGCGTTCGACGTACGGGCGGCCCGCATCCGCGGACGTATCCAGGCCAACGGCCCGGACATCTACCACCGCGGCACGGTCAGCCGCGACGTGTACTCCCTCTACGCGACGGTCCGGCAGGGCAACTCCGGCGGGCCGCTGCTCACTCCGGACGGCCGCGTCTACGGCGTGGTCTTCGCCAAGTCGCTGGACGACGCGAACACCGGGTACGCGCTGACGGCGGACGAGGTGCGCGAGGACATCCTCAAGGGCCGTACGGCCACCCGGCCGGTGGACAGCCAGGGCTGTGCGCTCTAGCGGCCGTTCGCCGACCGCCGGGCCGGCTAGCCGCGTGGATGGCGCAGCCGCGCCGACACCCAGCGGGCGCGGCGGCGGAGAATGTGCGGGATGCCCAGTTGGAGATCTGGGATCCGGCCGGGACGCCCCGCGACGATCACCCCCTGCGGGGTGGTGCGCGCGGCGGAGGCGCGACGGCTGCGAGCTGCGTTGTCCCGGGGAGAGGCCCCCGTACTCCCTGCATCATGGGAGTCGTGCGTCCAACCCATACCGGGAAGCGTGCCCGTGACGCATGGTCGGTAACCGCCTCCGGGACGGCCAATCGGCCTATGCGGCGGGCAATTGGCGTTCGTAGGAGGGATGTACGGGAGCGGTCCTCAGCGGTCCGGCTCGGGGTCCTTCAGCCAGTTGATGAGCTCAGTGGAGAAGGCGACGGGATCCTCCTCGTGGGGGAAGTGCCCGAGCCCGTCGAACAGCCGCCAGCGATACGGCGCCTCGACGTACTCCCCCGAACCCGCCGCGCTCCGGGTCCGCATGACCGGGTCGAGCGAGCCGTGCAGATGGAGCGTCGGCACCCGCACCGGCCGCTTCATGCGCCGGTTGAACTGGATCCCGTCCGGCCGGGCCACCGACCGGACCATCCACCGGTACGGCTCGATCGCGCAGTGCGCCGTCGACGGGATGCTCATCGCGCGCCGGTAGGCCTGCATCGCCTCCTCCTCGGGCGGCCGAGGCCCCGACCAGTCCCTGATCAGCCGCTCCACCAGCGCCGCGCCGTCCGCGGTCAGCCGCCGTTCGGGGATCCACGGCCGCTGGAAGCCCCAGATGTGGCTGCTCGCCGCGGACTGCTTGACGTCGGCGAGCATGGCCGAGCGCCAGCGCCGCGGGTGCGGCATCGAGCAGACCGCGAGCCGCCGGACCAGCTTCGGCCGCATCACGGCCGCCGTCCAGGCCAGATAGCCGCCCAGGTCGTGGCCGACGAGCGCGGCGTCGGGCTCGCCGAGGGAGCGGATCACGCCGGTCACGTCGAGCGCGAGGTTCGCCGGGTCGTAGCCACGCGGCGTACGGTCGCTGCCGCCGACCCCGCGCAGGTCCATGGCCACGGCTCGGAAGCCCGCGTCGGCGAGCGCGGTCAGCTGGTGGCGCCAGGACCACCAGAACTGCGGGAAGCCGTGCAGCAGCAGCACGAGCGGGCCGTCGCCGACCTCGGCGATGTGGAAGCGGGCGCCGTTGGCGGCCACGTCCCGGTGCGTCCAGGGGCCGTCGAGCCGTACGACCGAGGCTGAGGTGTCGGGAACCGTCATACTGATGAGCGTGTCACAGTCGCGTCCGCGGGGCGCGAGCCGACCGCCGGGCGGGGATGCGGCTTGACGCCCTGAAGCACCGCGGCGGTCTGCTTGGCCGAGGTGATGGACTTCTGCGGCGGCTTGACCTTCTTGAACTTGGCGACGGCGAAGAGCCCGAGCAGCGCGGCGATGACGAGGTAGGCCGCCCCCACGATGAGGAAGGACCAGGCCAGGCCGAGGCCCAGGTTGTGGATGCCGTACGCGGCCGCGAAGCTCAGCACCGGCAGGGCGAACAGCGCCAGGATTCCGGCCGCCGTGATCGCGCCACCGCCGATGCCCGCACGCTTGACGTCCCGCCGGATCTCCGCCTTGGCCAGGGCGATCTCGTCGTGCACCAGGGCGGACAGATCGGCCGTGGCCGAGGCCACCAGCCGGCCGAGGCTGCGGTCGCCGTCCTGCTCGACTGAGCTCATCGCTGCATCCCTCTTCTCTTCTTCACTGCTTGCGTGCACTCATCGGTGCTGCCTTCATGCCTTCATGTCTTCAGTGCACCAACCTGCCGGTTGCCCTCCAGATCATGCCGGACCGTCGTCGTTTGTGCCTCTGCCCGCTGCCACTTCGGCAAGCCGCCGGTGCTCGGCGGCCTTCGCCTCGTGGATGGCCGCCATCCGCAGGTGGTACTCGGGGTTGTCCAGCTCGTAGATGTCGGGGATGCCGTCGTGGTCCTCGTCCCGCTCCTCGTCGTCGCACAGCGTCCGGTACTTGACGTCCCGGAGCTTGAGCAGCGCGGTCGCGAGCACCGCCGCCATCAGCGAGCCGACGAGCACCGCCACCTTGACCTCGCCGGCGAGGACCGGGTCGCCGGGGAACGCGAGGTCGCCGATGAGGAGCGAGACGGTGAAGCCGATCCCGGTGAGCGAGGCGACGGCGAAGACGTCGGCCCACGCCAGGTCCTCGTTCAGCTCGGCTCTGGTGAAGCGGGCGGCGAGCCAGGAGCCGCCGAAGACACCGGCGGTCTTGCCCGCGACGAGCCCGATGACGACGCCCAGCGGCTCCGGCTTGGTGAAGACGTCGCCGAGCGAGTCCCCCGAGACCGTCACCCCTGTCGCGAAGAGGGCGAACAGCGGCACCGCGAGCCCGGCCGAGAGCGGCCGTACGAGGTGCTCGATGTGCTCCGCGGGCGAGTACTCCTCGCCGTCCCGGACCGTGCAGCGGAGCATCAGGCCCATGGCGACACCGGCGACGGTCGCGTGCACCCCGCTCGCGTGCATCAGCGCCCAGATGACGAGGGCCAGCGGCACGTAGACGAACCAGCCGCGTACGCCCCTTCGATGCAGGAACCAGAAGAGGGCGAGGCCGGCGGCGGCGAGGCCCAGCTCCAGGAAGTGGATCTGCGTGGTGAAGAAGATCGCGATGATCAGGATCGCGAAGAGGTCGTCGACGACGGCGAGGGTGAGCAGGAAGGCGCGCAGTGAGGACGGCAGGGAGGTGCCGATGACCGCGAGGACGGCGAGCGCGAAGGCGATGTCGGTGGCCGTCGGCACCGCCCAGCCGCTCAGGTCTCCGCCGCCGCCCGCGTTCGCGGCGACGTAGAAGAGCGCCGGGACGGCCATGCCGCAGACCGCGGCGACGACCGGGAGGGCGGCGGCCTTGGGCTCGCGCAGCTCGCCCGAGACCAGCTCGCGCTTGAGCTCGATCCCCGCGACGAAGAAGAAGATGGTGAGCAGGCCGTCCTGGGCCCAGGAGCCGACGGACAGGTGGAGGTGCAGCGACCCGGGTCCGAAGGAGAAGTCCCTGACGTCCTGATAGAAGTCGCTCAGCGGGGTGTTGGCCAGGATGAGCGCGGCGATCGCGGCGGCCAGCAGGAGGACACCGCCCACGGTCTCGGCGCGCAGGGCGTCCGCCACGAAGGTCCGCTCGGGAAGCGAGAGACGTCCCAGGAACTTACGGGCGTTGGGCGCGGCCACGGGTAGACCTCCGGTCGGCATCGGCTGCGAAAGGCCCCGGCCGGGTGAGGAAATGGCAGGAGCACTTGCCGACCAGACTTCCCGGCACACCCTGAGATCTTGCCGCGATGTTGACGCGACGGACCCAGCTTAGCCGCAACGGTGAGGGGTGACCCGCGGCCGCGGGTCACCCCTCACCTGCAATAACGCTGTGACCTGCTCAGTCCTCGCTCGCGGCAGTGGGCAGTTTGCTCTGGATGAGCTCCATCACGGAGGAGTCCGTGAGGGTGGTCACATCACCGAGCTTGCGGTTCTCCGCCACGTCGCGGAGCAGTCTGCGCATGATCTTGCCGGAGCGGGTCTTGGGGAGTTCGGCGACTGGGAGGATGCGCTGGGGTTTGGCGATGGGGCCGAGTGCGGTGGCGACGTGGGTGCGTAGTTCCTCGG